>JAFGEF010000171.1 GCA_016931715.1 Sedimentisphaerales bacterium | reverse complement strand
ATTTGTCAAAAAGCAGAGGTATCAAATTCGGTATAGTCGAACATACTGAACCTGGTTATCACGTGGAAGATGACACGGCTCTAAAGACATATATCGATACACTCAAAAAATATCCTGTATATATTGGCTTGCAGCCTTTACATGTGGGTTGGTCAAAGCAATTTTCTGTAGAGTTATTATCTCAGGTTGATTATGTTTTAATGGATGCTCTGACAATGCCGCAGGAAGATGGGAGATGGTTTGCTATTGATAGTTCAAACTTTAGAGTCAAAGATAAAAAATCCTTTATGAAAAAGTATGTTGATTTTAATATGCAGGTCCTCACAACGGAACCGATTGATATCTTCGGCTGGACAACGTATCTTCCTAAAGAAATTGCTGAAGATTACGATGCTCTCTGGACCGATGATATAATGCGCATGATGATTGATACTGCTGTAAAAAATGACATTGCGTTCGAGATTAATGAGTCCGCTAAGATACTGAAATTAAAGTTCGTGAAAATGGCGAAAGAAGCCGGTGCGAAATTTACTTTTGGAAGTGATAGTCATCAAGGCACTAATGCTGGAATATTTACCTATGGTCTTGAACTTGCAAAGCAAGCAGGCTTAACCAAAGAAGATATGTTTGTCCTGAAACCCGATGGTGAAAAAGCTGTTCAAAGATTCTTTAAGAAAAAAGAAAAAGAGGAATCTACTTTATAAATATTTCGGTTAATACACTTGAATCTTTTTACAAAAGTGACTTTACGAGTTCTGCGAATTGATAGCCGCGCTGTTCGTAGTTCTCGAACATGTCATAGCTGGCGCAGGCAGGACTTAACAGGACAACATTATCTTTTTTAGTTCGTCTTTTTTCATGTATTTAAGTACTGTATTTTAGGTTTGAAGACAGACTAATTTGTTGATATAATAATTGACGTAATTAGTCTTTAAGGAATTTTTATGACTGGCATACTTGAGCAAAAGAAAGTATCACTGGCAAAGCTGTGTAAAAAATATCATGTGGCAGCATTGGATGTATTTGGCTCTGCTGCAGCGGGTGATTTTAATGAACGCAGCAGCGATATCGATTTCCTTGTGGAATTCGACAGCACCGTTAAAACCAACCGATTTGATACTTTTTTTTCTCTTCTTGAGGAATTGAAAGAACTTTTCGGCAGGCCAATTGACCTCGTTGAGCCTGGAGGTTTAAAAAATCCGTATTTTATCGAATCTGTGAATCAAACACGGAGAAGAATCTATGCCGCTTCGTAATCCGCAAAAGTATCTTTATGATATCGTTGATTGCTGCAAATTCATCCTTGAGATGACGAAAGATAAAACAGTGGAGGATTATAAACGCGACCGGATTTTCAAGTCTGCTCTTGAGCGAGAGCTCCAAATTGTCGGGGAGGCAATGCTTCAGTTGGACAATATTAATCCGGAAATATCCGAACGCATAGCAGAGCATCGCAATATCATAGGCTTTAGACACGTGCTCGTACATGGCTATGCAAGTCTTGACCCAGATACAGTTTGGAATGTGGTGGAAACAAAAGTGGGCATTCTTCTGAGTCAGGCTCAAGCATTGCTTATACAGTTATAGAGTCGCTGGTTTTACGTTCAGTACTTATTTATTGGATATGTTTTTATCAAGAAGATTTACAAATTTTGCGAATTGGTGGCCGCGCTGCTCGTAGTTCTCGAACATGTCGTAGCTGGCGCAGGCGGGACTTAACAGGACAACATCACCGTGTTTGGCGAGGTTATTAGCTAATGTCACTGCGTCAGAAAGAGAATCTACAATTATAGTATTTGTCGCTGGCCGCTGGTCGTTAGTCGTTAGATTTTTCAGATTGCTTCGCTTCGCACGCAATGACATACCGGCGTTATTAATGGCTTCATCAATTTTGGGGGCGGTTTGGCCTATCAGAATTGTCGCTTTAGCTTTTTCGACTATTTTTTCAGCGAATTTGTCAAAGGGTAAATGTTTATCATACCCCCCTGCTATTAAGATAATCGGCACATCAAAAGCATTCAAAGCCGTAATTGCCCCTTCCGGTGTCGTTGCTTTTGAATCGTTATACCATCTTATGCCATTTATCTCCCCTACTAATTCGAGACGATGAGGCAATGCTTTGAAATCAGGGAGAGCTTTTTTTATACTCTCATCTGTAACACCAAAGTTCCGAACAATAGATAAAGCCGCAGCAAGGTTTGCCAGATTCGCTCTGCCGGGCAGTGAATATTTTTCTCGAATACTACTACTGACATCATCGGCAGAGAATTTGATACAAATCCTGTCTGCATCGCTCTTGTATTTTTCATACCATTGCATAGCAATTTCATCTTCGGAATTGAAAATGGAAATCGCAGGTTTATTTTTGTCGAGCTTCTGGTATTTAAATATATTCTCTTTTGCGGCACAGTATTTTTCAAATGTCCCATACCTGTCAAGATGGTTCGGAGTTAAATTAGTCAGAAGCGCAATATGAGGCGAGCTGTGAATTTCCGCTAACTGTTCAATCTGAAAACTCGATAGCTCAATTACGACCAGGTCGTTTGGTTTGATTTTATCCAGAGCTGTAAGAAATGGCTGGTTGCCAATATTTCCCGTAAGCCAGACGTTCTCGTATTGCGTTCTGTGTTCTGCGTTCTGTGTTCTTAGAAGATGTGCGGTAAGTGATGTTGTTGTGCTTTTGCCGTTTGCGCCGGTTATACCGATTGTTTTTGCCGGACAAAGTTCAAAAAAAATATTTATCTGTGAAGTGACATGTCTGCCTGCATTGCGGGCAATTTGCAGGAATTTATTATCTGCGGGAACCGCTGGATTTGCTATAACAATGTCGGCAGTTTCAAAATCTTTCACTTCGTGTGAGCCGAGATGAAATTCTATATTGGAAAATCCTTCAAGCTCTTTAATGGAATTACCAAGCTGCTGCGGCGACGCTAAATCCGTAACAATAACTTTCGCGTCTGCTCCTGCGGCGAATTTGACGGCATCCACTCCCCCGCCAAATCGCCCAAGACCCATTATTAAAACAGTCTTTCCCTTAAAATAACCAGGATCAAGCATTTAATCTTACCTCCATGCAAAATGCGATTTTCCTGCCTCAAATTTATTTGGAAGCTTCAATTGCTTTTTTAAGCTCTGCGCGAATATCAATACCATTGCCTTCTGCAGACACAATCCCTTTTTTATCAATAATCATAGAATATGGAATTGTCCTATTGAAAGCAAGAGGATTTTCTTCCCGGTCGAACCAGCAATGACGAAGCGCATTCAAGCCGGATTTATTTACAGTATCTTCCCAAACAGTTCGGCCGGCATCGAGACTTATCGCCGCAAACACCACATCATTGTTGTCCTTAAACTCCTGTGCGATGGTATTTAGTTCATCAAGCGATTTTTGAGAAGGCTCGCACCAGGAGGACCATACGTTAGCAACTATTATTTTGTCATACAATTCCATCAGGTCGCTTTTCCGGCCATCTTTCCAATCAACAATAATTTTCTCAGTAACAGAATAACCCGCATAGAATTGCATATTCAATTTGCCGACAAGCATATCCACCCATAAAGACGCGTTTTTAGTCATACAGTTTTGCGGAAGTTTTATACTCGCATTATCATTCTTTATTAAAACAGCAATATCCGGACGAATGCCTTTAAACTCGAAGCTGCCATTTGAATCAGTAACGGCATCCGGATAATACAAATCATGCCTCGGATTGTTGCCATTAAGGGGAATCAGTCTAATTGTCTCATTCGGCAGGATTTCGCCCGCTGAATTATATGCCATACCTTTAATAGTTACATCACCATCTTCAACGGTATCATCAAGCACAGGATATTGTGCCTCAATGCAATTATTTATACCCGGCTCAATTTCTATAAATCGCTTGTCATAAAGAAAACGCATTCTTGAATCCAAATATTCTTCACCTTTTATAGCCTGTGCATAAAGCTGGAAAGAACCCTGTGCAAGCTTATCGATTTTTATAACTTTAGGTTCTTCAATCATTTCCGGCTCCCCCCATGACATTAAGGAAATTTCACCATTCTTAACAGCTTTTCTGGAGAGCAATAAAATTACAGGAAAAACATTAACACCTTCTTCCGGCTTGCTTAAGTCATATTCGAGACTTGCAGGTAATCCCGGAGAAAAAGAAACTTTGAGACCATTTTGAGCAACAAAAGGCTCTGAACAATATCCAAACATCTTATTGTCTTTGACAATCCATCCAATAACATAAGATTTACCGGAAGTTAAAACAGTTACCCACGTGTCTTTTTTGACTTTCCTGGTATCTTCCGCTGACCCTATTCTTTCAAAAAAAGCAGCAGTTGTATCTTCAGCAGACACAACTTTGAGAGTTCCAGGCAACGTTTTGCCTTCAAGCTTCAAAGTAACAATCGCTACTGTATTAGGATCAACATTATCACCTATCTCTATATTAATATCACCCGGTGATTTCTGTCTCGACGTACAGGAAAAAGAAAAAATACAAATTAGAAGCAGTGATACAACGATTCTAAAATTCATATTGTGAATACCTCCAGATTCTCCAAAACTGATCTGACAAGATTATTAACATAAACATTTTGCTTTACTTCTGTTTATAAACCCTTATTTTACAAGATTTAGCGGCTAAAAGCAAGAAAAAACAGACCTTTTAATTTCAGGTCTCACGCATACAATCTCGATTCGCCGCCTTACAACTGTCGGAAAATCACATATTGGTTTTCGAGCCTTTATAAATACAAACAATTCCGAAAGTTAATGGAAAAGTAATAACATTTTGAAAACCTGCTTCCCGCATTAGAGAAGAAAACTCCTCCCTGTTACAGAATTTTTCTATGCTTGAATTCAGATATCCATAAGCCTCTTTATCACCTGATATGATACGACCTATAAAAGGCACCCAATATCTCAGGTAGAACAAATAAAAGAATTTTATTACTTTATTTGACGGCATTGAAAATTCAAGTATTAAAGCGGAACCGCTTTGTTTTAACAGTCGATAAATTTCAGAAAGTGTTTTCAATACATCGGGAGTATTTCTGATTCCAAATCCCATAGCAACAATATCAAACGTATTATCGGGCAAGCCGCTCGAATTCACATCAGAACAGATGGTAGTGATTCGCCCTGCCAGATTATAGCTGGCAATTTTTTTTCGGCAGATTGCCAGCATATTATCTGATATATCCAAACCGACAGCTTCGATAATATTGGGATTTTTTCTTAAAAGGGCAATCAGTAAATCACCCGTTCCTGCCGCAAGATCAAGAACTTTTATTTGTTTTTTCCTGTCAGCCATACCGGCGAGTTTTGCACGCCAGTAAAAATCCATTCCGAATGATAAAATGTGATTAAGCTTATCATAATCAGGCGCAATACGATCAAACATGCGCCCAACTGAATTTTCAGATGACTGCCTTGAGACAGATTTCATATCTGTTCTTAAATTTCATAGTATAAAAGGATTTCTGCAAAAAATCAGCGGTAACTTAACAGTTTTTTCAGAGCTTTGTCTGCATTGCATTTGCCAAATCGACCTTTGCATCTATGACTGCCTGTTCGATACATCTTTTCCAGTCATCACCGTATTGGTCTTTATACTTAGGTTTTTCATAAGCATAAATAATCGAACGTGAGGCATTTACCAAAGCGCCAGTTCCATCGGTTTTGCAAAACCTGATACAATCAGCGGCGGATGCACCCTGCGACCCGTAACCTGGTATAAGGAACCATATTTTTTTATACCTGGTGCGAAGCGCGCTCGTAACATCCGGCGAAGTTCCGCCTACAACCATACCTATGTTACTATATCCCTTCGCGCCAATGCGATCCTTTTTATCAGCAACCTGATTGACTATATCAGCCATCTTCTCATACATTTTAATGCCGTTTGCATCGGAAAAATCCTGAATATCCGCCGCGGAAGGATTACTTGTGCGAACAAGAACAAAAACACCTTTGCCTTGTTTTGTCGCTGTTTCGGCAAAAGGTTCTATACCATCCACTCCTGAATAACCATTAACTGTTATCGCATCTGGCACAAGAGTGTCTTCAAGTCCTGTCAGTTCAGGATTCTCAAGATGAGCAGAAGCATAAAACTCAGCGGTATGACCAACATCGCCTCGTTTCACATCACCGATAACTTCCAGACCCAAATCGTCGGCTTCTGAAATTAAAGCGTAATAAGCTTCTATGCCTTCCCAAAGATATTTTTCAAAAAAAGCGATATTCATCTTAATAGCCGGTACCATCGGAGCAACTATTCGCATTGTCTGGGTACAAAAATCGAAAATTGCATCAACAGCAGCATCAACATCAAACTCATCATTCATCTGAAGATGATTTCTTATTGCAGACGGCAATCTGCTATAAACCGGGTCAAGCCCGACAGTTAGGCATGTCTTTTTAGTTTTTACAGCCTCAAAAAGGCGATCAGCAAAATGACTTGTCATTTTATAAGTCCTCATATTTTAGAAAATACTTTTACAAAACAAAGAAAATACTATAATCGGATACATGACTATGAGCAAGAGAGAAATCCTGGTTAAAGGAACAGATTTACAAAATAGTAAAAAAAAGAGGCTTAAAAAGCTGATATGCTGGCTTATAATTGATTTGTCAGTGGCTTTTATTATTTTTTCCCTGCTGTTATACAAGCCGGGTCGATATCACCCTGAGAATAACGAAACAGATGAAGTAAGCCCTTTTTTGCTAAAATTGTCTTCGGAAATCAATAATAAGTCCCAGTTGGGCAAGCCTTTCGAGATTGTCATTACACAGGAAGCACTTAATGATATAATAATTCGGGCTGACTGGCCTAAAGAATCCGAAGGTGTCCTGCTTTATGCACCAGCGGCTCTTATCAATCCGGATGTTGTTGTTCTTATGGGAACCGCGGACTTTCAGGGAATAGAATTTATCATTACAATTGAGCTTCAGGCAGCGTTAAATGAGCAGGATTTAATGAGTATCAGTGTTCCAAAAATAAAAATCGGGGCTGTAAATATTACACCGCTCGCCAAAATAACCGCCAAAAAAATGTACACAGAACGATTACAGGAACTTGGTGATATTAACACGTACACCTGGCAGACTAAAATTGTTGCTTCTTTACTCAATGAGGAGGTCTTTGAACCTGTTTTTGAAATTGAAGGACAGACCATAAGGGTAGAAAAGATAATCATCGAGGAAGGTAAATTGACCGTAAACCTGATTCCGTCCAGGAAAAGGAAATGAGCAATGATTTAAAGTATATATTTTGAGCAGGCGCTAATATATAAAATATGCCTTTTAATTATCAAAAATCGCATTTTATGCGGACCTTTACTGTTATTTTAAAAGAAATCATATATTTTGCCTGAAAATCCCAAAAATTCTTTAAAAAAGCAAAAAAGTTATTGCTCTTAATACATTTGACGATTATTATAATAAGTTCGGCTGTAAGGCTTTATAAAAAAGCTGCCAAAAAGAACTATTAAACAAGATAGGTGCTTGTAATGTACTTAACAGGATTGATTAACCGTGCAAAGTAGGCGAACAATTTTCGTTTTCCGTTGCTTTTTTGCGCATATGGTAGCTTGGAAATCGGCGTTTCTGCTTCAGTGCCAGGAAACGAAAGAGGTTTTATTAACAGGTTTGCATTTTGAAGAAATGAAAATGCAAAAGGGATTTCTTTACCGGAGGCAGATGATGTAGTATAAAGGAAGCTACAACCTCTGATCGTTTTGCCGGTCGGATACGATAAAATCGACCGGCTCTTGTTTGAAGTGGAAACCTGGATGGTTTCCATTTTTTGTTATGAAATGTTAGATTAAAAGAGTTCAATCAGAAAGAGATTAGGACTATGAACCAGGAATTACTAAGAATAGTAGAGAATATCGCTCGCGACAAAAACATCGACAGGGAATTGATATTTGTCGATCTCGAAGAAGCTATGGTCTCTGCGGCCAGAAAACACTTCGGGTTGCCGGAAAGCGATATCGAAGTAAATATAGATCGTCAGACTGGTCAAATTATTGCTTTTAAAGATAAAGTTCAAATTGATATTAAACAGCTCGGCAGAATCCCTGCACAAACCGCCAAGCAGGTAATAATCCAAAAAATTCGCGCCGGCGAAAGAGACAGCATCTTTTCCGAGTTTGTACAAAGAAGGGGCGAAATCGTCAGCGGCTCAGTCGTGCGATATGAAAGCGGTACATTGATAGTCAGTTTGGATCGCTGGACAGAAGGATTTATGCCCAAAGGCGAGCAGATAATGGGGCAAACACACCGGGTAGGAGAAAGAATAAGGTGCCTGATTCTTGATGTCAAAGAATCATCTAACCAGGTGAAAATTATTCTTTCACGCACTCATCCTGATTTTATTCGCAGATTATTCGAGCTTGAAGTTCCTGAAATCAATGAAAAAATTATAGAAATCCGTGCCCTCGCAAGAGAAGCCGGATACAGAACAAAAGTCGCAGTCAACTCTATGGATGATAAAGTTGATCCCGTTGGTGCATGTGTAGGTGTCAGGGGAAGCAGAATTAAAAATGTTGTGGATGAGCTGGGGGGCGAAAAAATAGATATTGTTCGCTGGAATGAATCTTCGCAAGTCCTTGTCTCCAATGCGCTTATGCCTGCCAAAGTAAGTGAAATAGCCTTATGTTTTGAGCTGGGGAGGGCAACTGTCGTTGTCGAAGAAGAGCAGCTTAGCCTTGCTATCGGCAAACATGGACAAAATGTCAGGCTGGCTGCAAGGCTTACAGGCTGGGACATCGATATCCTCACTCCGGATGAATATAACCAGGGAATTGAACGCTTGTCCAACTGTGTTAAAAATGTAGAAAATGCCGATGACACAACTGTCGATAAACTTATCGCGCTCGGAGTGATAGCTGTTGCGGATTTGGATGATGTCGGAGTTGAGCCGCTAATAAACGAATTGAAAATAAATGCCGAAGTTGCAGAAAAACTCGTAGCTGCAGCATCAAAAGAAGTTGAAAATTTATCAGCAGAAAAAGAGCAAAAAGAGGCAGAAAAACATCTGGCCAGGCAAGCCAGGGCAATTGATGATAAAAAATAGACCATCTTTAAAATATTTGACGCAATAAATATATTTTTTTTGTAAAACATGAGTTTTAAAACCTATTTTGCTCGGTAAATATAAATGGAGAAATATTTTTGGCAACGACAAGAGTGTACATTTTAGCCAAAGAATTGGGAGTAAAAAGCTCCGCTATTATCAAAAAGTGTCAGGATGAAAATCTTGATATTAAGAACCATATGTCGGTCATATCCGCCGGTCTGGCGGCTACTATACAGGAATGGTTCAGTGAAGGCGAAAATGTTACTACAATAGAAACTTCTGAAAAAGTTGATTTGGAAAAAGTTCGAGTCAAAAAGAGAACAAAAACGGCGCCCGTAAAAAAAGTACAGGTTCAGAAGGATGCCCTGGAAGTTGCGGAAGAAGATGAAGCAGTCCAGGAAACTGCAACTGAAATAATTGAAGAGCAGGTTGAAACAGTTCCAGTACAAACTGAGGAAGAAATTCTCCCGGCAGAACAACAAATTCCGCTAATAACAGAAGAACCAAAAGCAGAACCTGAACCGGAATCAAAACCGGTACCGGTTCCAGAGACTGTAATCATACCTGAACCAAAGCCGGAACCTATCGTACCAGCGGGTCCAATCATGCAAAAACCAGAACCGGCAAGATTGAGCGGCCCGCGATTGGTCAGAGTTGAAGCTCCTGAACCTCTTAAAAGAAGACAAAGGACAAGGTCAAGAGCGAAATACGATGAACCTATTACCGAACCTCTAATGTACAGCCAGAGCAAAACCGATGCTCCGCTTCCGCTTTCTGAAAAGAAATCTGTCTCCAAGCGAAGAAAGGACAGAACACATGGTCGAAGAAGGGACGAAGTGGATGTGGATGTACCTAAAAAGGCAAAACCAATCGGCAGCAAGTGGCGTGAAAGAGATATTGAAGAAAGACGCGCCAGGCTTGACGCTGCCGGCGGTGAAACTCTGCGATTAAGACCTGTTCGCAAGATTGCCGCCAAAACCAAACAAACGTTATCTGCACCTGCCAGGCCGACAAAAGCATCGGTAATCGCACCAGTAACTGTAAAGGACTTATCCGCAGCACTGGGAGTAAAAGCCACTGATATTATCGGTAAATTAATGCAGCAGGGTACTATGGCTACAGCCAATCAGGTAATAACTAACGAGGTGGCTGAGATGATTGCCCTCGAATTCGATACCGAACTGGTGATAGAGCATAAAATCACTCTGGAAGAACAAATAAGACAGGAATTTGAGCGTCGCGAAGGCAAAAATGTTCAAAAACGCAGTGTCATCGCCGCAATGCTCGGGCATGTCGATCATGGTAAAACCAGTCTTCTGGATAAAATTCGTTCAACTCACGTTGCCGCAGGTGAAGCCGGCGGAATTACACAACACATCGGCGCATCGGAGATTATTTGGGATAATAAAAAGGTTACATTTATCGACACTCCCGGTCACGAAGCTTTCACTGCTATGCGTGCACGAGGAGCAAATATGACTGATGTTGTTGTTCTGGTCGTTGCCGCAGACGATGGCGTGATGCCCCAAACTATCGAAGCAATAGCACACAGCAAAGCTGCGAAAGTTCCGATTATTGTCGCATTAAACAAAATAGATTTGCCCGGCTGTGATATCAATCGCATTTACGCTCAGCTTTCCGAGCACGGATTAACACCTGCCGAATGGGGAGGTGAAACTGAAGTTGTAAAGACAAGCGCAACTACCGGAACAGGTATTAATGATCTTCTTGAGTCGCTCGATTACGTCGCGGAGTTGATGGAGCTGAAAGCAGACGATACAATTCCTGCGACCGGCTGGGTAATCGAAGCAAAAATGTCTGCACAGCAGGGTCCGTTGGCGACTATATTAATTAAAGAAGGCAAATTGAGCAAGGGAGACATCGTTTTGGCAGGAAGCGCCTTCGGCAGAATAAAAATGATGAAGAACAGCTACGGCAAAGTTATCAAAACAGCTTCCAGTTGCATGCCTGTCGAGATAACAGGTTTAAATGATACTCCCCAGGCCGGAGACAGATTTTACTGCCTTGATGACCTGAACAAAGCAAAAGCCGCCGCTGAAGAAAACAAGGCAATCAGCAGAGAACATTCTCTTGCCGAACGCAACCAGATAACTCTTGATAATTTATTCAGCCAGATAGAAGCTGGAAAAACAGAAACTCTGAATCTAATAATCCGGGCAGATGTGCAGGGTTCTGTCGATGTTTTGAAAAAATATCTGTCTGATTTAAGCACTAATGAAGTGAAGTTAAACATTCTGCACGCGGCTACAGGCGGTATTACCGAAGGTGATGTCGTACTTGCCGAAGCATCGAATGCCATAATCATCGGCTTTAACGTTGTAAGCGAAGAACATGCCGCAAAAACAGCCGAAGCAAAAGGTGTTGAAATCAGACTCTATAATATCATTTACCGTATAACTGAAGATTTGCAAAAATCCATGTCCGGTTTGCTCAAACCAGAAGAGCATGAAAAGAGTCTTGGGCGGGCTGTCGTAAGACAAACATTCAAGATTTCCCGACTTGGAACTATAGCCGGCTGCTATGTAACCAGCGGCGTAGTAACAAAAGTTGCCAAAACCAGGCTGATTAGGGATAATATCGTTCTTAAGGACAATCTCACACTCGAATCATTGAAACATTTTAAAAATGACGCACGAGAAGTAAAATCCGGACTGGAATGCGGAATTAAAATAGTCGGTTTCGATGATATTAAGGTAGATGATGTCCTTGATTTCTACGAAATTGTAAAGGTAGCAAGAACTCTTTAACGTGTCGCGGGCATCTTGCCCGCGAAAAGATTTAAACGAGGGCGAGACGCCCTCGACACAATAAATATGGTAACTCGAAGGCAAGAAAAAGTAGGTCGCTTAATAAAAGAAACCGTCAGCGATTGCATAGCAAATCATCTCAGTGACCCTCGTATCGAAGGACTCATTAGTGTAACTAAAGTTGATGTAGCAGCGGATTTACGCAACGCCGAAGTATATATCAGCGTGTTAGGCAAAGATGAAGCGTCTCAGAATAAAACTTTCAATGCAATAATACATGCATCAAAAAGAATACAGGCTTTTCTGGCTCAAAGCGTACAAAGCAAATTCTGCCCGGTTCTTCATTTTAAGAATGATGAAAATTTCAAAAAAACTTTAGAAACAATAAATCTGATCGACCAAATCGCACGTGATTTCAATCCGCCGCAGGAAGACTTGGATGATACGGATGCGATCGATGAGAATGATGAGATTATTGAACAGTAATAATATTCTGAAGATTAACTAATCTGGTCTATTAGAATAAAGAAATAGTTTTTTGCCGGAATAGTCCGGCAGAGGCGTATATGAAAAATAGTAAAGAATACTCGAAAAAAATAAGCAGCTTATATCAATCACTAAAGCGAAAACATCCGAAAGTATCAGCAAAACTGCCTGATGGGCATAATGCAGGCTCATCTCACGGCCAGGTAGTGGATTCAGTGATTTACGGTATTATATGCGAAAAACTCAGCGAAAAAGATGCCCGGGCGGCTTTAAAAAGATTTTCCGAATACTTTGTTGATTGGAATGACCTGCGAGTTTCCCGTCTTGAGGAAATAGCGGAAATGCTTGGTTCGGATAATCCCGAAAATCGGCAAATTGCAGCAGCGCTTACCAAAGTTCTGCAAAAAATATTCAACGAAAGCCACCAAATCAGCCTCGAATCTCTTCAAAAATTAGGGAAACGCCAGGCAAGACAAAAACTTGAAAAGTTACTTGAGTACGATGGAAGCGGACCTGGTTTTGTTACCGATTACTGTATGTTAGTTTCATTAGCCAGTCATGCTATACCACTTACACAAAAGATGATCGAATACCTTAAAGGCAATGAACTTGTCGATCAGGATTCTGACGAGAAAGAAATAGAAGGTTTTCTGTCGAAACAAATATCAGCCAAAAACGGGTATGAATTTTATACGCTTTTAAGACATGAAAGCGAGACAGAAAAAATACCCGTTATCCACAGCAATTCCGCGAAGCATCATGCCAATGAAGAAGCGGCTGAACAAAAGAAGAAAAAAAAGACAAGCAAGAAAAAAGAAAAAGAGACAAAAAATAAAACGAAAAAGAAATGATGACAGAACCAATATTAAAATTAGGTATTCCCGTTGGAAGTTTACAAAAAGCAACTATCGAACTTTTTGGCAAAGCCGGTTTTCACATAGCAGATTCAGAAAGAAGTTATGTCCCGCATATTGACGATAAGGAGATACAACTCGTTATGCTCCGTGCTCAGGAGATGAGCAGATATGTCGAAGACGGCGTGCTTGATGTCGGAATTACAGGTTATGACTGGATTATGGAAAACGGTTCAGATGTAATCGAGATTTGTGAGCTTGCATACAGCAAAGCCACAAGCAAACCAGCAAGATGGGTATTGGCGGTTCCCGAGGAATCAAAGGTCAACAAACCTCAGGATTTAGCAGGAGGAATAATCGCGACCGAGTTGATAAATGTTACTAAAAAATATTTTGCCGAAAAAAAGATAGATGTTAAAGTCGAATTCAGTTGGGGAGCCACAGAAGTTAAGGCACGGCTGGTAAATGCTATTGTCGAACTTACCGAGACTGGCTCATCACTAAAAGCCAACAACCTGCGGGTAATCGATACCGTTATAAATTCAACTACACGGATCATTGTAAATAAACAGGCATGGAAAATCGATGCAAAACGTGAAAAAATCGAAAATATATCCATGCTTCTCAATGCGGCTATCGAAGCTCGTAATAAAGTCGGCCTGAAATTAAACGTTAAAAAGGAAGATTTGCCATCTATTCTGAAAATTCTGCCCGCTGAAAAAAGCCCTACTGTTTCTGAACTGGCAGATTCGCAATATGTTGCCATAGAAGTCATTATCGAGGATGCGATCGAACGCTCTTTAGTTCCGGCGCTCAAGCGTGCGGGAGCTTCAGGTTTAATTACATACCCGCTGAATAAGGTTATCCATTAAAACAATAGAATTCGGGCTAAAATCTAATAACTTGCAGTATAATGCGGTAAAATAAGGATTGCCGAAATAATTATTTATGGAAAAAAAAATTGCAATTTTAGGTTCGACCGGCTCGATTGGTACCAATGCCCTTCGTGTTATTGAATCGCTCGGTCCCGAATATCAGGTATTTGCATTAAGCGCTCACAGCAATATCGAGCTTTTGGCTCAACAGGCTAAAAAGTACAAACCTGACTTTATCGCGGTAACAAATCCCCGCTTTGCGCAAGAGCTTCATGATTTAATTGGTGATTTGGACGTTGAAATTCTATCCGGTCCCGAAGGTCTTGTCCAAATCGCTCAACTGGATGATATTGACATTGTTCTTGCGGCGGTTGTCGGTTCGGCGGGTCTGCCTGCTCTTCTGGCGGCCGCGGAAAAAGGAAAAAAACTTGCCATCGCAAATAAAGAGCCTCTCGTTATCGCGGGACAATTGCTGCTGGAAAAAACCAAAAAAAATGGAGGCTCAATAATACCCGTCGATAGCGAACATTCCGCTGTTTTTCAGGCTATGCAATCGGGGAAACACGAAGAGGTTCACAAAATCATCCTTACCGCATCCGGCGGACCATTTAGAAAATTCTCGCTGGAAGATATTGAAAACGCCACTTTAGAGCAGGCTCTTGTACATCCGGTCTGGGATATGGGACCTAAAATCACAATCGACTCTGCAACGATGATGAATAAAGCCTTCGAGGTTATCGAAGCACGATGGCTTTTCGATATGCCGTCTGAAAAGCTGGATGTACTTATCCATCCGGAATCTATTATTCATTCGCTCGTCGAATTTGTGGATGGCTCAATTATAGCTCAAATGGGAGTGCCTGACATGTGCCTGCCTATTCAATATGCTCTGACTTATCCCAATCGAGTGCCGGGTATTTCGCGTCGTCTTCGTCTTGAAGAAGTCGGCAGTTTGACGTTCCACAAACCAAACATGGAAATATTTCGCGCTCTTCGTTTGGGTTTTGAAGTCGCTCGTATCGGCGGTACAACAGCAGTAGTATTTAACGCCGCAAATGAAGCCGCCGTAGAAGAATTCATGGCCGGTAGAATCAAATTCGTTAATATTGTCGAGCTTATCGAATATTGCCTGAATAAGCACAGCAATAAAAACAATGTATCTCTCGAAGAATTACTTGAAACTGATATATGGGCAAGAAAACAGGTAAAAAAGTACTTGCAGTCCGGCAATAAAAGTATTATCTAATTAAATAATTATTCTCTGTTAAGTAGTTTTGTTTAAATATTCTATTTGTGTTTTAATTTAGAGGTTTTTAATGTCCAAACCCGAAAGTAAAAACAGTAAATCTTTCCGTATCGGAATGTTTATTGTATGTTTGATAGCGATTATTATCTTTATTGTCAAATATATTGGCGCCTTTATAAATGTGCTCCTTGTTATGCTTGGATTCGGCGCTGTAATTCTTGTGCACGAATTTGGCCATTTCATTATTGCGAAAATATCGAATATTAAAGTCGAAGCATTTTCAATCTTCATGCCGCCAATATTATTTGGCGTACAGAGAACAGAAAAAGGAATTAAGTTTAGGATTTTGCCGGAAATATTCCCTAAAGAAGACGATGAAACAGGCGAAGGAGCTTTGAGTTTCACAATCCCTAAAAAATGCAAACCCGGCGAAACAGAATACCGTATAGGTTTGATTCCGTTCGGAGGTTTCGTAAAAATGCTGGGCCAGGACGACATAGGAGCAGTAAAAAACAACAACGACCCTCGTTCCTTCGCCAATAAACCAGCTCATATCCGTGCCGCTGTTATAGCCGCCGGAGTTTGTTTCAATGTTATCAGCGCCGTTATCATTTTTATGATAGCTTTTCTTGTCGGGATACAGTTACAGCCCGCGAAAGTCGGCTCAGTTGTACCCGGTTCTCCTGCCGCAATCGCCGGCATAAAACCCGGTGATGAGATAGTTGAAATCGCCGGTAAATACAAAGACCTTGATTTCTCTGATATCGGTGTGGCCGCCGCACTGTCAGGAAAAGACGAAGATGTTCTTATCAAGGTCGAACATCCCGGAGGCGGTGACCCCGAAGAATATCGCCTCAAAGCCGTAATGCTGCCGGGTGAGCAAATGAGGCTTTTCGGCATATCACCTGCAAATAGCCTGACAGTCGCAAAGCTTTCCAAAGAAGAAGACGCAAATGATTTATATATCAAAACAGGTCTGCGGCCGGGGGACCGAATTGTATCTGTAAACGACAGAGAAATCCGTGGATATTGGGAGATGGAGGAAATTGTCAATAACTTGCTTGAATCGGAAGTTACTTTGACATTTGCACGCACAGAGAATGATAAAGAAGTTAGAACACTAACTGCTCAAATCCCTTTATACATGAATACTTATCAAACTGCGAATACAGAATCAGGTATAATGTTATGTAATATTTATTCAATGGTTCCTCGCTTAAAAATCGCTGCTTCCGGAATAGTACCTGATTCCATGGAAAGCGGCGCAGAAAACAAAGGACTTCCGGGAAAAGTATCATATCTCTTTGTATCGTTATACAAAAAGATTGCAGCTATCTTCAGTAAAAAGGAACCTGTTGAAAAACCTGAACATCCTTTGCATCCAGGTGACATAATATTAGCTATCGGTGAAATTGAAAATCCAACGTATAATGAACTGACAGAGATTGCTGCGGAATACAAAGATAAAGAATTACCTGTTAAAGTTCTTCGCAAAGATGAAAATGGAAATGAGCAGGAACTTACTGTAATAGTGACACCTAAACAACCTGCCGGAAGCAAAAAGGTTTTAATTGGAATTATTCCATCTCTTGATGCTGAGCATCCGGTAGTCACTCAATCTGTCGATGTCGGAAATTACATGGAAAAACTTTCTATTCCGCGAGGCGCTGTCATAACAGCCGTAGATGGCAAGCAGGTCAACAGCTTCTACGATATTATCAGGGAAATCAGAAAATACCCCGGAGAAAAAATCACACTCGAATGGCGCATAGACAAACAGACTGCAGGCAATGCTTCAATCGATGTAAAAAGTGACGACAGCAATCTGATAACAGTTCGATCTTCCCTTGCTGAAAACATTCCGTTTGAAGTCCTCAAGGAATTATATAAAGCAGATGGTCCAATCCATGCGATTGTCATGGGATATAGAAGAACGGTTAGTTTTATCGCACAGACTTATGTAACACTTAGGCGGCTTGTAACCGGCCTGGTTAGTCCCGACAATCTTATGGGGCCGGTCGGAATCATGAGAATCAGTTACAGAATTGTGGCCGATCAGCCGCCGGTTTATTATGTATATTTCCTCGGGCTTATAAACGCAGTGATTGCCGTTTTCAACTTCTTGCCTGTGCCGCCTCTCGATGGCGGATTAGTCCTGCTTTTAATTATCGAAAAAATTAAAGGTTCGGCAATCAGCGAGCGTACACAGACAATAATTGCTTATACGACATGGACTTTAATACTGGCGCTTGTAATTTATGTCACCTTCAATGACCTTACAAGAACAATGTAAAATTACTCCGGAAAAATAAATAAAAATAAGAGTTTTGCAAATATTCGTTATAAGTAGTATTATTCAAACTGAAGAAAGGATTCTAAAGTGTTGGAACTGCTTGAAATGTTATCGTCACAAGAGTATCATAAAAACGTACTTAATGCTCTCAAGGAGCAAGACCCCCAAATTTACAAATTAATAACCAGGGAATACGAAAGACTTCAAAACACCCTGCAGTTAATCGCCGCTGAGAATCAATGCTCGCAGGCTGTATTGGCGGCTCTCGGCTCGATAGTTCAGAATAAAACAACCGAGGGATTCCCGGGCGCAAGGTTTCATGGCGGCTGCGAAATCGTCGATAATATTGAGAACATCGCTGCTTCCAGAGCGAGAGAAACTTTTGGAGCTCAATACGCGAATGTTCAGCCTCATTCCGGAACCAGCGCAAACCAGATTGTCATTACCGCTATTCTCGAAAAAGACGATACGATATTAAGCCTCGGTATGGACCAGGGCGGACATGTTTCACATGGCGCAAATGTTTCTTTCAGCGGAAAATATTTCAAAGTCTATAATTACAATGTTAATAAAGACAGTTTCCTTCTCGATTATGATGCCATAAAAGCCATGGCGATAGCGTTCAAACCCAAACTGATTATTTGCGGTGCAACTGCGTATTCAAGAACTATTGACTTCAAAAAATTCAGAGAAATCGCCGAGAGAGTCGGAGCATATCTGCTCGCTGATATTTCACACATAGCCGGTCTGGTAATTGCAGGCGCACATCCATCGCCGGTGAACTATGCACATTTTACAACAACAAGCACTTATAAACCGGGCGGACCAAGAGGAGGTCTTATCCTGATGGGGCATGACTTCGACCGAAAAATCACTGTCGGCGGAAAAGAACTGCCGCTCTGGAAACTCATCGACAAAGCCACTTTCCCCGGCGTTCAGGGAACACCGTACCTGAACAATATCGCCGCAAAGGCAGTGTTCTTCAACGAGACTCTTACCGAACAGTACAGGGCAAGACAATTCAAAATAATTGAAAACGCAAAAAGGCTCGCGAGCAATCTCGCTGATATGAATTATGATGTCTTAACCGGCGGGACTGACAACCATATGGTACTGATAAACATCAGCAATCTGAGAGACGGCATGACAGGATTGATTGCGCAGCAGTGTCTCGAAGAATGCGGAATTATTATCAATATGAACAAACTTCCTTACGATAATAAAAACGCAAAAGTCACCAGCGGCATCAGGTTAGGAACGCCTATCGTAACAAAAAATGGAATGGGGCACGGGGAAATAGATACGATCTCAGCTCTTACAGACACAGTTTTGAGAAAAGTAAAAATATTATCTGAGAGCAAATACGAAATCGATGATTCAACAAGAGACGAAATAAGGGAAAAAGTCAGGCAATTGTGCAGCAAGTTCCCTTTATGTTAGAAAATCCATAAACCAATATGCATCTGCTTCGATAAAAAGGAAATGTTTAGCATAATAATACCAACTTATAACGCATCTAAACATTTACCTTCCCTGCTGAAGTCGCTCGAAGTCCAAACAGTTAAAGATTATGAGCTTAGCATAATCGATTCATCCTCCACAGACAATACAACTGAAATTGCTGATTCCTATAAAGCTCATGTCATAAAAATTAATAAAAACGAGTTTGACCACGGCGGAACAAGAAACTTAGCCGCAAAACAGGCAAAAGGCGAAATTATAATTTTTTTAAGTCAGGATTCGCTTTTTTTCGATGAGAACAGCATTGAAAATATCGCAGAGCCTCTTTATACAGATAAAAATATCGCCGCTGTATTCGGCAGGCAATTGCCAGATAAAGATGCTTCCGTTTTCGCGGAACATCTAAGGTTATTCAATTATCCGGAAAACTCATATATAAGCGAGCTTGCCGATAAAGAAAAGCATGGCATTAGAACCGCCTTCTTTTCAAATTCATTCTCCGCATACCGCAAAGCCGCTCTCGAAGAAATCGGCTTTTTTAAAAAAGGTTTAATTTTCGGAGAAGATATGTTCGCGGCGGCAAAACTGCTCTTAAATAATAAAAAAATCGCTTATACTTCTTCTGCAAAAGTATATCACTCTCACAATTATACAATTTCGCAGGATTTGAGGCGATACTTCGATATGGGAGTTTTCCATAGAAACGAAAACTGGCTGCTCAGGGAATTCGGAAAAGCAGAAGGACATGGATTAAAATTCATAAAATCTGAATTCACTTTTATCAAAAAAAAGAAAGGACTTTATTTGCTTCCTGAATTCATTTTAAGAATCTGTGCAAAATATCTTGGCTATCAGCTTGGGCGTCACTATGTCTGTTTACCCTACAGCCTGAATAAAATATTCAGCCTGAACCGCTCATGGTGGGAACAGCGAAAAATATCTTAGAACCTCTAACAAATAGAATCGTGTCGCGGGCATCTTGCCCGCTAAATATTACGAGGATGGCAATGATGCATCTTAAAAATCCATTTCGTTAGAAGCTCTTAATTATTGATTCGCTTGTAAATTATGATTTCTTCTTTATCGTTGTCACTTTCTACAGAAAATACTTTCTGGAATCTCTGCTCTTTTGTCAATTCCTGAACATTTTCGGTCTTATCAACTGCTTTAACAACATATCCGGCAGCTTCGGGAATTTTCTCATCAGGCATCTTAATACTTTTACGCTCGGCATAAAAGCTGATGCGATAATCGGGAACACCAATAATAGCAGAGCTTTCAGTATTTTGAGCAAGCCATTGGGCAGCTTTACGATAAAAAAGTTTGTCAGAGTGAAGAGGTATTAGCAACCTGAGAGCACATATCGCAATTCCAATGACCATCAGGATTGCGAACCAGCGATGCGTATGCTCGAATCCCTTTGAGTATTTGATATTCAGCCATGAAGCCAGCGCGTCAATTCCCGCAGGAATATAAAATATTGTGAATACAACAAGCGGCAAAGTATGCCTGCCGCTCATATAGCCGTGTGAACAATAAAGCCATATCATTATCAGGATATTAAGAATCACAAGTGCAATAATAAAAAAATGCTCAGGCTCAATCAGTTTTTGCTTTTTGAAATGAAGGAAAATACCGATTAAATAAGGCAAAAGAAAAAACCAAACGAGCGTGTCACCGACATTCTCAAATATTTTTATAAATGCTTTAACAGTCTCAGAAGGAACTGCGGCAGCATTATAGCCGTCAAAATAAAATATTCGAGTCTTGTTAATTTCATCAAGCGGATAATATGATGAAAATGTGCCAACGCCTTTCTTGGGAAAAATCGCTCCCTTGAACTTCATATAAGGTCCGGCTGTTATAATAAAACATATCACCATAGCCGCCAAACCCAACACTGCATTTGATTTGCTCAATGTCCTTCTCTTCCAAATCAACTGCAGGACGAGCCAGCATGAGCCATAAATAACAACCTGCGCGCCTTCAGGACGAACTAAATAACCAAGCCCCCCTGCCAGTCCGGTAAGAGCAAATAACCGCCACTTGCCGCACTTTGCCCCATATAAGAGCAGCAGCATTCCAGCAGCGAGAAAAAACATGTGCGGCCAGTCACTAAGAGCATCGCTGCCGTACTCTGCAGGTTTGGGAAGAAATATTAAAATCAAAATCGACCAGAAAGCATGTCTCGCTCCTGACAATTCTTTGGCAAAAAAATACAAAACAATAATTGTAAATATTCTAAATAAAAGTGCAGCCGCCTGTGCAGAGTAAATAAAAAGAAAAAGCTGTCCGCCATTATAAAACAGCCCGATTACTTTACTTGCCGCTAATATAAATATCGGATAACCCGGGTGCTGGTATTCATTCAAGACTGTCTGGGATGGTGACACACTGAGATTTTTTGCATATTCAATAAAAATAACACCATCTTTGGCGATGGTAACGGTTCTGACAATCAGAAAGATTCCGATGCACGATGCTATTGCTGTCAGGATCGAAATATTTATAAAATCCCGTTTTGCAATTGTTTTTTCTGCATTGTCTTTAATGGGCGTTTTCTCCTTTAATCACATGCCAGGGCGTTCTCAGCAGAATCCACAAATCAAGCGCGAACGACCAGTTCCTTACATAATACAAATCATAAACCAGCCTTTTGCGCAGCGATGTATCACCGCGAAAACCATTTATCTGAGCCCAGCCTGTCATACCTGCTCTAACCTTGTGCCTGAGCATGTATTTTTTATACTCCTCCGAAAATTCCTTTACAAAATTCGGGCGTTCAGGCCTGGGACCTACAAGACTCATCTGCCCCATCAGGACATTGAAAAGCTGAGGCAATTCATCGAGACTCGTTCTTCGCAAAAAAACGCCTATCTTTGTCCTTCTTACATCATCTTTCGTTGACCATGCGGGACCGCTTTCTTCTTCGGCATTGTCCCTCATTGTTCGGAACTTATAAATTTTAAATTCCTTCTGGTCCATTCCTACCCTGCCTTGTTTATAAAACACTGGTCCCCTGCTGCTAATTTTGACCAGTAACGCAATAAACAGCATGGGAATCGAAAGAATAACAATAATGATAAATGCCGCGATAAAATCGAAAATATGTTTTAGGATAATATTGCAGCCGCTCAATGGCGAATCTCCCGCCGAAAATAAAACCTGCGAACCTATCGGCACAACAACAGGATTGCTCATCGACAGCAGGTTGCCCCAGTCGGGAATGATTCGCACTGTCACGCCTGCGCTTTGAAGAGATTCAAGAATCGGATAAGCACGCTGCGCCTCGCTTCCGCTAAGAGCAAGATACACCTCGTCGATTCTGTTCTCTTTTACTAATTCCAAAGTCTTTTCAATCGGGCTGTAAACAGGACATCCAAACATCTCCCTGCCGGAATTATTCGCATCTTCATCCACGAAGAAAGCACATTTAAGCCCAAGCCATCCCATTTTGCTGATGTCACTGACTAACTGCCGCCCCTTTTTACCCGCTCCGATTACGGCGTAATGCCGAAGGTTATATCCTTTTTTGCGAAGCTTCCTCAAAAAAGACATAGTGAACAAATGCGAAAAAGACAAGCCAAGAAAAAGAGTCGGCACAAAAAGAATTGTGAGTATTCTCGTATAAGGCGCATCGCCCATTATCGAGTATCGTGTGCCTAAAGTGCTGTATAAAAAAGTGAATACGAACAAGCCGCTCAAAATGCTCGCTTTGAGCGTATCAGAAAATAATTGGAACATGTGCT
Organism: Sedimentisphaerales bacterium; assembly: GCA_016931715.1. Classification (GTDB taxonomy): domain Bacteria; phylum Planctomycetota; class Phycisphaerae; order Sedimentisphaerales; family Anaerobacaceae; genus JAFGPS01. Next base: position 34,298 of record JAFGEF010000171.1, on the reverse strand, counting down.
GCACTCGCTGCGGCTTATAAAGCCCCGACCATAAGCAGGCTATGAAGCAAATCAATATAACTGGTACAGTCAATAAGAGATGCCTGTTAAATCCGGGTATCCCGCGCTCTACGCTGAATATTCCGGAATAGAACCGGACAAAATAAACCACGACCCAGCATATGCCGATTATTACAATATCGACAACAGACCGAAGCATAGAAAAAAATGCCGCATGTGTTCTTAACATAAGTATCTGCAAACACAAGTCTTATATTTTTTTATAAAAAGACTTTTTTTCTGTAACAAAAATACAACTTTATCGTCTATATATACAACAAAGCAAATATTATAACCATAAATTTATTACAGATAAACGAATGTGTTTGCAAAGGAGCCTAAAAATGCGAAAATTTAAGAAAATAATCAAAACGGCCATCTGCCTGAATTTTCTGTTGATAATCTCCGCAGGAATCGCTGGAGTTTCGACAGAAACGCCTGCAAGCCCGTATGAATTAATCAGCAAGTATTTACAAAAAAAACCGCAACCAAATACTAAGATTGACAAAAGAGTATTAGAACTGCTTGATAACTTTGCGGCTGAACAAAAAAAACTGATTTCCTTCACCGCAACAATTGAGTTATCTACAGATGTTAATGCCATATTAGAGAATAACACACATCATTATCAAAACACCCTTGCTCGAGTAAGATTCGATGAGAAAAGAGCGTGTTCGCACCTTCTAAGTTGGGGAGAGATTGTTCCAAATAATCATTACGAAAAAGAAAAGCCTTATCATAAGAGCCATTGGTGGGATGGAATAGCCTATTATATGTATGATAAGTCAAATTGGGAAAACGAATCTTACAAAGGAACACTGATTATCAAGCTGTATAAATCTGAAAATAATTTTAATGGACGAGAAACAATATTAGCGGGATATACTGCATGTTCCTGGGGAATGGGATATTTACCTCAAATAAAAGACCGAGTAGATAAAATTATTCGAAATGCCGATTCTGCCCACGTTCGTGAAAAAATGGAAATAGTCGGAGATTCAGATTGTTTCATAATAGAAGCAAAAGCAAAAACCGGCAGCTACCTTATCTGGATAGACCCTTCTCATGGTTACAATATTGCAAAGCTTGAATTACGAAGTAAGCCGGGGGACCAGCTTTCCGGCGGATATGTATTACCCGAAAATGATGGTTTTTCTGTTTCCATAAATAATGTTAAATTTAAAAAATTTGATGATATATGGATTGCCATTGAAGCTGATTGCATTACTGAGAGGTATAAACTAACGAAAGAAAACCATCAGTACAAAATCACAGAGTTTGTACTGAATCCTGACCATATAGCTTTAGACTCTTTTATACCAGATGATATTTATGAAGGTGTAAGAGTCAGACTTGTTGATAGTAATAATACTCAACTACCAGGAAAATTTACATGGAAAAATAAAAAAGTTATGGATAGTTACGGCCATGAAATTGATTTAGACAATTTGGGACATCCTTCGCTTTCGGGGAAAGTTCTGCCGGATTTGGCACAGTTTAATGTCAAGCTCGAACCTGATGCGATAAAGAATAAAATGCTTCTTATTTGTTTCTGGGATATGAATCAGCGTCCCAGCCGCAATGCAGTTCAGACATTGAATAAAAGAGCACAGACACTGCTGGAAAAGAATGATGTATATATGACTTTCATTCACGCCGGACCAACTGAAGAGCAGGCATTTGTCTCTTGGCTCAAAGAAAATGAAATACATCCTCCCGTAGGAGTTAGCAGAACAGGCTTACCAGAACTCGGATATATATGGGGCGTAAAGTCTCTTCCCTGGCTGATACTAACTGATAAGCAGCACAAAGTAATCGCCGAAGGTTTTGGAATAGCTGATTTGGATGAAAAGCTCGATAATAATTAAAAAAATCCAAAGATATCATATTTTTTGTCACTTTTTTGAATAATTATTGCTCCCCGCACGCCTTATATTTATAAAGGACGAGAATAATGAGTATAATTTAGTATGGAGAAATAATAATGGCGATTAGTGAAGCAATATTATTAAAGCGTTTTGCCTCTACCGGCGACGCCGAGGCATTTGCCGAAATCGTCAAGCTCCATGCGCCTTTGGTTTATGGCGTTTGCCTGCGAATACTTAAGGATTCAGACAAAGCATCTGATGCAGTTCAGGATACTTTTGTTCAGTTGGTTCGCGATGTTTCTCATATCAGAGGTTCTCTACCTATCTGGCTGCACAGGGTAGCGACACACAAAGCAATCGACCTGATTCGTAAGGATTCACTTCGGAAACAAAGCGAGGCTGAGTTTGCGGCCAATTCCCAAAAGATACAATCTGCTGGTGAATATGTCACATGGCATGATATTTCAGTTTATATTGACAAGGAACTGGATAATCTTGATGAACAGATGCGCGAAGTTCTAATTTTAAGATTTTTCGAAGGATTAACTACTACTGAAATATCAGAAAAATGCAAAATATCACAACCTACTGTTTCGCGCAGGTTGGAATCAGGTGTTGGATTGCTGCGGCATAAATTAAAGTCCAGAGGCATTGTCGTTCCGGCTGTCGTACTTGCCGCAATGCTAACTGAAAACGTTGTCAAAGCCGCTCCTTCTTTGGTAATGAAAGAGCTTGGTAAAATAGCAATAGCAGGAGGACATGCCGCTGCGGCTGCAACAGGTGTAAAAATCGGCTCAAGTCTGACTGCCGGTGCTCTCAAATCTAAAATCATAGCTATTGCGATAGTCGCTACAATTACAACCGGTTCAATCGTGTTTTACAAATATTTCACACAGCCGAAGAAACCAACCAATATTCAGCAAACAGAAATACACGAAGAAACAGGTTTAGTGAGAATTGCATATGGGGATAGTTCCTTCCTTGACGACCTTTCACAAAGGATTTCTGACTTAGTAACAGGCGGCCAGGTCGGGTTGATTGCTCGCATCTATAACATCTCTGATTTAGCTAAAACAGACGAGGACGTGAATAGTATTATAGCTCAAATCAAAAAGAACATAGAGCCTAAGAGCTGGTACGATAACAATAAAAAAGCAGGCGGAACTATTATAGCTTATACCTCACGTCAGGCTAAAAATCTTACAATCCGCCAGAGCCAGGAAGCTCACAAGAAAATCGCAGACTTGCTTAAATCTATGAGTCCGACATCTGAATTGGATTGAGAATAAAAAGAAACAGAATTAACTTTATTGAGTGTTAAAATCAGGAAGACAAAAATGCGTAATCGTAAAAAAATAATTATAGCTTCAAGCTGTATAGAATTTCTTTTTATAGTTTCCGTTTGGGCTTATAGGGAGGCGCCGCCCAGTACGTGGGATTTGGTTCGTCAGGAAATGGCTAAAAAAACAGAGCCAAACATACCAGCAGAATCAGCAAAATCCACTACATCGATAAAGCAAGAAGATATTGCAGAAACAGCAAATAGTCTGCTTGATAAGTGTACGGAAACACTCGATAAAACTTATACCTCGTTTATTACGAAATCAAAATATCATAAATATGATGACTATAAAACTGACATTCAGGGAATGTCCGGCCAAAGACATATGTACACTCAAGTGGAATTTCGAACAGATGGGAAACGATTTAAGTCGATTCGAAAAAAATGGGGAGGAGATTTTGAGGGTAATTCCAAGCCAGAGAGCCAGGCAGAATTCTCTGTTCATATTTATGATGGTAACGCGTTTTATCAACATGCTGGACCTTACAATACCCCAGGCAGAGTAAGTATTCATACAAAGAACTATAAAAACTTTGAACAGGATGTAAAGGTAGATGGCGCCAGGTTGTCGTATGAAGATCCAGTGTCCGAATGTTTTGGTTATTTAACGGGTGATTATGAAAGGTTTGATCATGTTATTAGAGAAGACGGCATAGAACCGATGTCCGTAAGAAAAGAAGAATACAAAGGTACGATCCATTTTGTCATTGAGGCAAACACTACTCACGGCCAATACCAGATATGGCTCAATCCCCAAAAAGGATACCATTTCTCAAAAGCAACCGTGACAAGAAAAGCTGGTGAAGAATTTAACGGCAATTACAAAGTAGAGCAAGGCTCTGTAAAGAATTATACAATTGAAAATGAGGAATTTAAGCAAGTAAATGATTTATGGGTTTCTGTAAAAGCCAAAGCTCTGATTAATGACTCGTTTCCAAATAATGGTTATATGAAAATGAACGCTGAAATAGAGTTAATAAGTATATTGATAAATCCAGATCATGAAGCTTTGAAGTCTTTTACTACTGATGATATCAAAGATGGCGCCATAGTTATGATTGACGGAAATCCAATCTATGTTCCATACAATTATACATGGCAAAAAGGAAAAGTCGTAGATGAGTATGGTTATGAAGTAAATCTTTCAACCTTGAAGCCTATGTCACTTGTGGGCAAGACTCTTCCGAGTATAGCTGAATTCGGTGTGGATCTCGAGCCAAGTGTTTTTAAAAATAACAGGCTGCTTATATGCTTTTTTGATTATTCACAAAAACCAAGCAGAAATTGTGTTCTCACGTTAAACGAAAAAACAGAATCGTTACTGGATAAAGATATCTTTTTGATTTTCATCCAGGCCGAATCTGTCACAGAACAGACTTTAGCCGCATGGCTTACCAAAAATGAGATTGTGCCGCCTGTTGGTACCAGCAAAACAGACCTGCCTGCACTTGGTCATAGCTGGGGCGTGCAATCACTTCCATGGCTGATTTTGACTGACAAAAATCACATTGTAAAAGCAGAAGGTTTTTCTATAAATGACCTGGACGAAAAAACAAGAAATTAGGTTCAACTCCATAATATGAAAAGATGAATATGCTCAATATATTTGAACCGGGCATTATTTTCTTCTGTATCTTGTATAATCAATATCCAGTTCTTTTACTTTGTAGCCTATGATGCGGGCGGTGGTTCCCAAATCTCTTGCTGCGGCGGCGAGGCTGCCGTTGCAGCGTTTGAGCGCATCAACAATAATGTCACGCTCGAACAGATGTACCCTTTCTAACAAAGAGCCTGTTCCGATAGTATCGGAAGCATCGGAAGTCTGCAATGTCGGTGGAAGATGGTGACCATGTATTACGCCGTCACTGCTGAGCAGAACCGCCCTTTCGATGCAGTTTTCCAGCTCGCGCACATTGCCGGGCCAGTGATACGCAACCATCATATTAATTGCGGGCGTGCTGATGCGTCTTACGTCTTTGTTCATCTTCTTCGAATAATGCTCAACGAAGAAATCCGCCAGCAATAAAATGTCGTCTTTGCGGGCGCGCAATGGAGGCAGAAAAATCGGGAACACATTTATTCTATAGTACAAATCCTGCCGAAAACTTCTGTCACTTACAGCCTTTTCCAAATCGCTATTAGTCGCGGCTATAATACGCGTGTTTGTTTTTATTGTGCGATTGCTGCCTACTCTCTCGAACTGACGCTCCTGCAGCACACGCAAAAGTTTGACTTGCGTCATAGGCGAAAAGTCACCAACTTCATCAAGAAAAAGCGTTCCTCCGTCAGCTTCTTCCATTCTTCCTTTGCGGCTTTGTATCGCACCTGTGAAAGCGCCCTTCTCATGGCCGAATAATTCGCTTTCGAGAAGGTTTTCATTCAATGCGGCACAATTGACCTTTATAAAAGGGCCTTTGCTCCTCGAACTTGAGTAATGTATCGCATGTGCGACTAATTCCTTGCCTGTGCCGGATTCGCCGCGTATAAGTACCGTAGTGTCACCCGCCGCTACCTGGTGAATCTGGCTATATACGTCACGCATAGCGCCGGAGTTGCCGATAATGTTTTCAGGACGAAATCTGTCCTGCAATTCGTTGCGCAGCCTGATGTTTTCGCTCTCAAGCTCCTGACTATAGAGGACGGCTTCCTGTCGTGCCTTTACATCATTTGCTATCATGCTGGCAACTATGCTGAGAACACGTTTGTCCTCATCCAGAGATCTGTGCTGGTCATAAATTCTGTCTATTGAAATCGTACCGATTATTTTGCGCCCTATCGAAATTGGCACGCAGATAAAACTTATTTCCTCTCCTGTATCTTTTTTTCTCTCTGTCCTGTTAAGAAATTGAGGCTCTTGTGACGCTTTTGGCACAATGATTGCTTTTCCCGTTTCTATAACCTTGCCTGTTATTCCTTCACCCATTTTATATCTAACACTGCGGCTTTTCTCTAATGAAATGTTGTGAGCGACCTCAATTTTTATTTCAGAACTGTCCGGAGATAATAATGTTATAGTTCCCCTATTAAGGCCAAGCTCGCTATGAAGAGTATCAAGAACTTCTGCGAGAGTCTGCTTCTGCTGAGTTCCAGAAGCCAATATCTGGCTTATTCCATAAAGCGTTTCAAGTTCCCGAACATGACGTGTCGGATCAGTTAATTCCTGTTCATGTTCATTTATTTTATCATTCATAAAAAAGTCCTAAATTCCATTAATAATAAGAGTTTTGCAAAAATGAGAAAAGGCATATATTATTTAAGAAAATCGATGAACGATTTTCTTAAAATAATAAATTACCATCTGCATAACTCTTCAATAAGTAATACTTTATGTTTGGAAAGAAAAAATTATGAAGTAAATTTTTTCTTTTCAAAGTATGCCTTTTCTCATTTTTGTAAAATTCCATTAATCACAAATATATTACATATTTGTCTCATTAATAACTATATATAACAGATGTGTTTGCAATTTTCCATAATTATTACTGATTTATGTATTTATTTCATGTTTTTAAAAGAAAAGAATTATTAATATCACATCTATACGCAATCACAGTCAATACACAGTGCATTTTCCCACTACTCAAAGAGGAACATATATGTTCTTTTACATATTTTATGCTACATATATGTAATTATTCATTATTACTCGAAACACAAAAAATATTTGTATCTCCTTGCTATTCAAGCAGTTACAAAAATAATGACTATATGGCACGGCCATTGCTTAGTAATAATGCACGTAGTAACAATAATTTGGTTTTTTATGAAAGGAAATTTGAAATGAAATTGTTTAACCGAATGTTTGTTGTGTTTTGTTTGTTATTTATTTTAAGCATCGATACTTTTGCGCAGGATAAGCCTGAATTCTCTCTGACTGCCGATTATTTTGGTAAGTACGTTTGGCGAGGACAGAATCTAAATGATGATCCTGTGTTTCAACCCGGATTCAGTGCAAGTTATAAAGGTTTTACAGCAGGTATATGGGGGAACCTCGAAACAACAGATATCCACGACAGCAGCGGTGATTTCACTGAAGCTGATTATTATATAGGCTATTCAGGCACAATGCCGGGCATCGAGAAGTTAGGTTATTCGCTTGGTGCTATTTATTATGATTTTCCCAATACAACTGTTCCTTCAACAACAGAGTTATATTGGGGTTTAAGCATGGATGTTTTTCTAAGCCCTTCGATAACATTTTATCATGATATCGATGAGGCAGACGGCTTATACGTTTCAGCGGGAATCGGATACAGCGTAGAAGATATTTTTAAGCTCGGTTTGGAAACACCAGTGTCATTAGAGCTTGGAGCAAGTTATGGCTGGGCAAATGGTTCATATAACGAATACTACTGGGGAATTGATGACAGCAAAGCCAATGATATTTCGTTATCAGCAGCATTACCATTCGAAGTTGGAGGCTGGTCAATAAAACCAGGCATAAAATATGTGGTGTTAGCCAGCGGTGACATAAAAGATACTGATTTTTATGGAACTGATGATGATTTATTCTTTGTCGGAATCGGTTTCTCGAAAGGTTTTTAAGAAGTGAGGTTTAATACTATGAATAGAAACAAAATAAATTTGCTAATTATAATAGTCTTTTTATCAGCGTTATTTTTTGCGATGCCTGTAATGGCTGCGGAGGAAGAGGATTTGAAAGCAAGTATTGATGCAGCTAAAGAAGAACTGCAAAAAAATATTAATATAGTTTGGACCTGCATTGCGGCTTTTCTTGTTTTTTTTATGCAGGCGGGATTTGCAATGGTTGAAACTGGATTCACCAGAGCTAAAAATTCAGTAAACATATTAATGAAAAACCTGATGGACTTTGCTATAGGTTCGATAGCGTTCTTTGTAATCGGTTTTGGGCTTATGTTCGGCACATCAAATGGTTTATTCGGAACTAATCTTTTCGGTTTGAGCGGTGTAGAACCTGGCGCTGACTGGAACTGGACGTTCCTGATTTTCCAGACAGTTTTCGCTGCTACTTCCGCAACAATTGTTTCTGGCGCTATGGCTGAACGAACGAAGTTTATCTCGTATTTAGTTTACAGTGCCGTGATTTCACTCCTGATTTACCCGATTTTCGGTTCATGGGCATGGGGCAATCTTCTTCTAACTGATAATAATAGCTGGCTTGCAAAATTAGGATTTCATGATTTCGCAGGCTCGACGGTAGTACATTCTATCGGCGGCTGGCTGGCTCTTGCCGGCGCTATTGTACTCGGCCCAAGACTTGGAAAATATGGACCTGATGGCAAACCTCGAGCTATTCTTGGACATAATATGCCTCTTGCGGCTTTGGGTGTATTTATTCTTTGGTTCGGCTGGTTCGGATTCAATCCGGGAAGTACTACTGCAGGCAATGGTATGGCCGGTTATATTGCTGTAACTACCAATTTGGCAGCAGCGGCAGGCGCTATTATTGCTCTGATTTCATCGTGGATAATTATTAAAAAGCCGGATATATCAATGACTCTGAACGGAGCATTAGCCGGTCTGGTGGCAATTACCGCTCCGTGCGATGGAGTATCTCCAATGGGAGCAATAGTGATTGGCAGCGTTGCCGGTATTCTGGTAGTTTTAAGCGTACTGTTTTGTGACTACGTTTTGAAAATCGATGACCCGGTAGGTGCAGTTAGTGTTCATGGTGTAAATGGTTTATGGGGAACTTTGTCTTACGGCTTGTTTGCTATGGATGGCGGCTTATTCTACGGTGGCGGATTCAAACAGTTGGGTGTACAGATTGTCGGAGCTGGAACTGCTTTTGTATGGGCATTCGGACTTGGATTGGTGCTGTTTAGTATTCTCAGCAAAACTGTAGGTCTGCGTGTAACCGCTGAGGAAGAACTAAAAGGTCTCGATATCGGCGAACATGGAAATGAAGCTTATGCCAGTTTCCAGGTATTTACTACTGAATAATATAACTCGTCTATAAAAGGAAGCAAAAGATGAAACTAATTATCGCATATATTCAACCGCATAAACTAAGTGATGTAAAACAATCTCTGTATAAAGCAGAAGTCTATAAACTTTCAGTAACGAATACACTTGGCTGCGGTCAGCAAAAAGGTTATCACGAATCATACCGAGGCGTGCCAATAGAAGTAAATTTGTTAAAGAAAGTCAGACTTGAAATAGCAGTCAATGATAACTTTGTCGAACGGACAATAAAGGCAATTGTCGATGGAGCCAGATCCGGCCAGATCGGCGATGGCAAAATTTTCATACTGGATTTACCGGAATGTATCAGAATCAGAACGGAAGAAAGGGGAAATGATGCAATCGGCTAAATATGAATAGCTAAATATGATTGTTAAGTAGTTGCCAGACTATTAGACTATCACTTCTGTGTCCCGAGTGGGACCGGTACCGGACCCGGTTTTATGCCGGGTCCGGTTTTTTTGCTGCTTATTTTACGACAAATATGTACCATAAATACAAAATACGCACATTTATGTCACAACAAGCACTGTATTAACATTAACCAAGACTCTCTTATAAGTAATTATGCAACAAAGACTTATATCTATTCAACAAGAAATATTATTTCTGGCATTACTATTGCATATAAGATTGATGTCCTGAAATGATATCTGGACAGTTTAACAGAAAATATAAACCGGTACATCAGCAGGAGATGCCGAAGTGATTTCAATAAGAACATACTATACTGTATTATTAGGAAGAATAATTCTTTCCAAAATTTTCATGCCCATAAAGCTTTTGCAAGTACTAATAACGTCCAGGGTTTTGTAGAAGTTAATCATAAAGAATTTAAGGTAAATGTTTATTAAGAAAGGTTATCGATTATGGATAATAAAGTTGTAATGGATACGATGTGGGTTCTGATTACTGCCATGCTGGTATTTTTTATGAACCTGGGATTTGCCTGTGTCGAATCAGGTTTTGCACGGGCTAAAAACTGCGTCAATATTATGTCTAAAAATTTTGTTGTATTCGCAGTTTCTTCGCTGGGTTTTTTATTTATAGGCTGGGGTTTAATGTTCGGGGACGGCTCAAGCTTAGTAGGTCTTAAGGGACTATTTTTCGTCGGCGGCGCAGACAATTCACCGGCAGTTGGTGAGGCATACAAGGGTGTTTATTCCGCCCTTAATTGGACCGGCGTACCTTTGTGGGCGAAATTTTTCTTCCAGTTGGTCTTTTGCGGTACGGCAGCTACTATAGTTTCAGGTGCAGTCGCAGAACGAATCAAATATATAAGTTTCATTTTCTTTACTTTTGCGATGACTATGTTTATTTACCCTGTTGTCGGTCACTGGGTTTGGGGTGGAGGCTGGCTTGCAAAACTTGGTATGTTCGATTTTGCAGGTTCGACTGTTGTACATAGTATAGGGGGCTGGGCAGCCTTGGCGGGTGTAATTGTATTAGGACCACGCATCGGAAAATATGACAATGGCCACATCAAAGCAATTCCTGGCCACAACCTTTCTCTTGCTACTTTAGGAACGTTTGTTTTATGGTTCGGCTGGTTCGGATTTAATCCGGGTTCGACTATGGCCGCAGATCCAAATGCAATAGCACATGTTGCTGTTACTACAAATACCGCAGCGGCGGCGGGAATTATGAGCGCAACTATCTTGTCAACGCTGCTAATGGGAAAACCTGATTTGGGCATGACCCTCAACGGCTGCCTGGCAGGCCTTGTGGCAATTACCGCGCCTTGTGCCTTTGTAAGCGTCCCGGTTTCCTTATTAATCGGTTTGATTGCAGGCGCACTGGTTGTTCTTGCTGTAATGATGTTTGACAGGCTTAGACTGGACGATCCCGTTGGAGCATTATCAGTTCACTTAGTCAACGGTGTGTTCGGAACTATATGCGTGGGTTTATTCGCACAGGATAAAATTACCGGAACTGCAACGGGAAACGGCCTGTTTTACGGCGGCGGTTTCAAACTGCTTGGCGCACAATTGGCCGCTGTTGTTTCGGTTGCCGCTTTCGTATTTCTTACTGCTTTCGCAACCTGGATTATCCTGAAAGCAACTATCGGAATCAGAGTTTCACGAGAGGAAGAATTACGCGGACTTGATATTGGTGAGCATGGCAATGAAGCATACGCCGGATTCCAGGTATTCACTACTGAATAAATTATTATTTTTTCATCTAAGGAGAAAATATCATGAAATTGATTATCGCATATATTCAACCACATAAATTAAATGATGTTAAACAAGCTCTTTATAAAGAAGAGGTTTATAAGATGTCTGTAACAAACTCTCTTGGCTGCGGCCAGCAAAAAGGATATCATGAATCGTATCGCGGTGTGCCAATAGAAGTTAATCTGCTAAAGAAAGTCCGTCTTGAAATAGCCGTAAATGAAAATTTTGTCGAACGCACAATCAAAGCGATTATCGATGGCGCAAGAACAGAGCAAATTGGAGATGGCAAAATCTTCGTGCTGGATTTACCTGAATGTATCAGAATTCGCACTGGAGAACGCGGTAACGAAGCTATTGGTTAGTTGAACACATATCACTTCAGTGTCCTGAAAGGGACCTATACCAGGCCCGGTTTATTATCCCGGGTCTGGTAGTTTTGTTGCTACATAAATGTAGATTTTTAAAATATCCTACAATTATGTAATGTACCGCTAACGAGCAGGTCAATACATAAAATGATATAACTTCTTATCTATCATAGAGATACTATTCTATATAGCTTGATATTTTTTCTGGCATAGTAATTGCAATTCATAGCAGGTCATATTTATATTCTGTAGAAAATTTCAGAATAAATAAGATGTGTAAAGTTATAGATTGGTCCCTAAAAATCAGGAGACACTGAAGTGATAACAAAGAAACCATCAAATAGGGTGTTTCTATCCCTATTGATTCTGCTTATAGTGATACTGTTTACCGGCAGAATCAGTGCATCTTCAACGGAGCAAAACACCCCACCACAAACATTTCAAAAAACAATAGATACTGGCGATACTTCCTGGATGTTAATCAGTACAGCTCTGGTAATGCTGATGACACCGGGCCTGGCCTTTTTCTATGGCGGCCTGGTACGCAGGAAAAATATGTTATCTGTGCTTATGCAATGTCTTATGATATTATGCATTATAAGCCTGCAATGGATATTTCTGGGCTATAGTTTATCATTCGGACCAGATAACGGCTCACTTATCGGAGGTCTCGAATGGCTCGGACTAAGGGGAGTCGGTATGGAACCTCATCCCGATTATGCTTCGACAATACCACACCAGATGTTCATGATGTTTCAGATGATGTTTGCAGTGATAACTCCGGCACTTATAATCGGGGCATTTGCTGAGAGAATGAAATTTTCTTCGTTTTGTGTTTTTACTTTATTATGGGCAACCATTGTTTATGATCCTGTGTGTCACTGGATATGGGGAACCGGAGGTTTTTTAAAAAATGCAGGAGCATTGGATTTCGCCGGAGGTGCGGTAGTTCATATTAACGCAGGCATGACGTCTTTAGTCGCAGCACTTATACTTGGCAAACGCCAGGGCTTTCCAGATAAAGTTTCTCCGCCTCACAATCTGCCATTTGCAATTTTAGGCGCCGGCCTTCTCTGGTTCGGCTGGTTTGGCTTTAATGCCGGAAGCGCCCTTAAAGCTGGTGCTTTGGCAGGAAGCGCTTTTACCGCTACACATATAGCCGGAGCAACGGCTGGAACAATTTGGTCACTGCTTGACTGGCTTAAATATAAAAAACCAACAACTTTAGGCATGATTACCGGAGCAATCGCCGGTCTCGCGGCGGTTACTCCTGCTTCAGGATTTGTTACACCTGCAGGAGCTGTCTGGATTGGCATAGGTGCAGGCATTTTCCCATGGCTGGTTATAACTTATTTGAAAACGAGATTTAATTACGATGACACACTGGATGCTTTTGGTGTTCATGGAATCGGAGGCATCTGGGGAACTATCGCTACTGGTATATGGGCAACCAAGGCAGTCAATCCAGACGGAGCTAATGGATTATTGCACGGCAATCCGATGCAATTATGGATTCAAATTAAAATGGTGCTCATTGTAGGTGTGTTTTCCTTTATAATCGGAGGCATTCTTCTTAAATTCGTGGATCTTGTAATGAAACTGCGAGTAAGCGAACACGAAGAACGTGTTGGTCTTGACCTTACCCAGCATAGAGAAGGAGCATATACACTGATTAGTTAGTATAAAAAGGATCTAATATTTATGAAACTTATAATTGCTATAATTCAGCCTGACAGACTCGAACATGTAAAAGAAGAGTTATATAAGGAAGAAGTCAATCTCATTACCGTAAGCGAAGTTCTCGGTCACGGCAGACAAAAAGGTGTAACTGAAGTCTATCGCGCCACGAAAGAAACGGGAAATCTGCTGCATAAAATCCGCCTTGAAATAGCGGTAAATGACAATTTTGTTGAACGAACGAAAAAGGCAATAATTAAAGGTGCTAAAACCGGAAGTACCGGCGACGGAAAAATATTCGTCCTCGACTTGCCTGAATGTATCAGAATTCGTACCGGTGAAACAGGAACAAATGCTATCGGGTAGAACTATAACGAATTGTGAATTGCTGCCTGTTAAAGATTATAATTAATATTCATTAATAAGGAATTTACATATACTACATAAATGTATCATTTTGTAACATTGCAACAATTGTGTAGTGATGATATTTTCAACATACTGAAGAGATACTTCTTATGTTCTTGTTAATATTGAAGTTATGGAATATTTTGAAATATTCCATTTATGGCACGAAAATTGCAAATTATGATTTTATTACTTTGATTTCTTAGAGTCGAAATCTGAAATAAAGAGCATTTTGTTATCAGAACAGGCGCGAAAGGAAAGCTGGTAATAGAATAAAAGACTGATAAAATGTAAATATGGTGTAACTTAAAAGGAACATTATCTGGAGCTAATTAGGAGTAGTGAAATGAGTAAATCATGTGAGTCTGTGCCAAAAGTATTTGGCTCAAATGTTTTTAATGACATCGTAATGCGTGAGCGTCTCCCAAAAGACGTCTATAAATCCTTGAAGAAATCCCTGGAAAGAAATGAAACGCTTGATCCGTCCATTGCCAACGTAATTGCCAATGCGATGAAAGACTGGGCAATCGAAAAGGGGGCGACACATTATTGTCACTGGTTCCAGCCGATGACTGGTTCAACCGCTGAAAAGCATGACTCTTTTATTTCGCCGACATCTCAAGGTACGACAATCATGGAGTTCAGCGGCAAAGAACTTTACCAGGGCGAACCTGATGCGTCATCTTTTCCATCAGGCGGCTTGAGAGCTACTTTTGAGGCACGCGGCTATACTGCCTGGGATTGTACATCGCCGGTTTTTATTAAAGAAGACGGCGATAATATAACGCTTTATATACCAAGCGCATTCTGTTCTTATGTCGGACATGCACTGGATAAGAAAACTCCTCTGCTGCGCTCAATGGATGCGTTAAATACTCATGCCATGCGAGTGATTCGCGCCCTGGGCAATACCACTTCAAAACGTATCACTGCGACTCTTGGACCGGAACAGGAATATTTTCTCGTGGATAAAACATTCTACGATAAAAGACTTGACCTTATCCTGGCCGGCAGAACTCTTTTTGGCGCTATGTCACCAAGAGGACAGGAGATGGAAGACCATTATTTCGGGGCTCTTCATGAAAGGGTCGCTTCGTTTATGCACGAGCTTAATCTTGAATTGTGGAAACTTGGCGTTTCGGCAAAGACACAACATAACGAAGTGTCACCGGCACAATACGAGCTTGCTCCTGTTTTTGGGACTGTCAACGTTGCAACAGACCATAACCACCTTGTAATGGAGACTTTAAGGAAAGTCGCTTTGAGACACAATTTCGTATGCCTTCTTCATGAAAAACCTTTTACCGGTGTGAATGGTTCAGGCAAGCATAATAACTGGAGTATGGTAACTGATGACGGAATTAATCTTCTCGATCCCGGCAGCACGCCGCATGAGAATATGATATTTCTCGTGATTCTTTGTGCAGTTATTAAAGCGGTAGATAAATATTCCGAGATTCTGCGTGCAAGTGTTGCCAATTCCGGAAATGACCATCGTCTCGGCGCAAATGAAGCGCCTCCCGCGATTGTCTCGATATTCCTTGGCGACCAGCTAAGTGACATTTTCAATCAACTTGCTGCCGGAGGTGCAAAATCGTCCAAGAAAGGTGAGGAATTAAAGCTCGGCGTTTCAACCCTTCCACCGCTTCCGAAGGATTATACCGACAGAAACAGAACTTCGCCTTTTGCCTTTACAGGCAATAAATTTGAGTTCAGAATGGTTGGTTCGTCACAATCGACAGCAGGCCCTATGTTCGTTCTAAATACTATCGTAACTGATGTACTGTGCGAAATCGCCGATGAATTGGAAAAGGCTGAAAATGTAAAAGCTAAAGTACAAAGCATCCTGAAAAAGATTGCAAACGAACATAAGAAAATTATTTATAACGGCGATAATTATACTGAAGACTGGGTCAAAGAAGCAGAAAAACGGGGACTTCCGAATATTCGTTCGACCGTGGCGTCTCTTGAAACCATTATGAAAAAGCAGAATGTTGCCTTATTTAAGAAATATGGTGTCTTAACTGAGGAAGAACTTGGCGCAAGAACGGATATTCTGATTAAATCCTACAACATGTCAATAAATATTGAAGCCATGACAATGCTTTGTATAGCCAAACGCCAGATACTGCCGGCATGTATAAAATATTCATCAGTTATAGCCGGTTCGGTAAGCTCGATTAGTTCCGCCGGAGTTGATGCAGGTTCACAGAAAGAAATTCTTGAAAACCTCTGCAGCCTGATAACAACTTTGAAAGAAAACATAGCAAAGCTTGAAAACACAGTAGATGAAGGCAAAAAAATCTCTGACGCAATCAAAATTGGACGATTCTCGAGAGATAACATTGTTCCGGCAATGAAAGCGCTTCGCAAGACTGCCGATGAACTGGAAACCGTTACTGACGCACAATTGTGGCCTTTACCAACGTACGCCGATATGCTTTTCGTAAGATAGAAGAAATATATTTTAACAAGCTCTGGATAATGGTTAAGGCTTGTTCGAAACGAGTGTTTCTGAGCAAGCCTTTTCCTTATTTTATTTTCTACTGCCCCACAAATTATTGTGCCTTGATACTTTTCAAACCTAAAGGAAAAGAATTCTGTATATAAATATTGATTATATAAAGAACACTTATTATTAATATAAGTAGAATCAAGCTGTTATCATTGCAAAATCATCGTATAATTAAAGTATATGGAATTGAAATTGAAAAATCATGGTTTATATGAGACCCGGTATGAGCATGACGCCTGCGGTATCGGTGCAGTTGTAAATATTTCCGGCAAACGGGAACACTCAATCATCGAGTACGGCAAACAGATTCTCCTTAACCTGCATCATCGCGGCGCGGCAGGCGCAGATGAAACAACCGGAGACGGTGCTGGAATTTTATTTCAAATCCCTCATGAATTCTTTCTTGCCGAATCAGGGAAAATTAAAGTTACGCTGCCTGCTGAAACACAGTACGGCATCGGAATGGTGTTTGGCTCGAAAAATGCTGATAAACGAAAAAAATGTGACGAAATACTGGAAAACGCGATTATTCATTACAGGATGAAAGTACTGGGATGGAGAGATGTTCCCGTATCCCCAAATTGTCTTGGTAAAATCGCACTGGAGTCAGAACCTTCAATCAGGCAGATTTTTATAGATGGCGCCGGACTGAAGGATGAGGCACTTGAAAGACAATTGTATCTCGCTCGCGGAAGAGCTGAAAAACTCGTCCGAAAAAAACTTGGCGATGAAGGACAGGATTTTTATATAACTTCTCTATCATGCAGAACAATCTGCTACAAGGGCATGTTTATGGCATGGCAGTTGTTTGATTATTATCCCGACCTTGCCGACAAGCGCCTTGTTTCTGCGCTTGCAATAGTACACCAGCGTTACAGCACGAATACTTTTCCGAGCTGGCAGCTTGCTCAGCCTTTCAGATGTATTGCACATAACGGCGAAATCAATACACTCAGCGGAAATCGCAACTGGATGAAGGCACGCGAAACGATAATGACCAGTGAAGTCTTTAAGGATAATCTCAAAGACGTTTTGCCTGTTCTTAAACCAGAAATGAGTGACTCCGCATGTTTTGACAGCGCTCTTGAATTGCTTGTTCGCACAGGCAGAAGCATGCCGCATTCCATGATGATGATGATACCTGAAGCCTTCGGGGCGAAATATCACATCAGCACCGATAAACGCGCTTTTTACGAATATCACTCAGCAATAATGGAGCCCTGGGATGGCCCCGCCGCTATGGTATTTACCGACGGAAAAATTATCGGAGGAACGCTCGACCGCAATGGTTTGAGACCATGCAGGTATCTTGTTACTACAGATGGTCTGGCTGTAATCGCAAGTGAAGCAGGTGTGGTGGAATTTCCGCCCGAAAAAATTCGTAAAAAAGGACGATTAAGACCGGGGCACATGTTTCTTATTGATACAGTACAGAAACGCGAGGTTTCGGACAACGAAATAAAAGGTAAAATAGCAAGACAAAAGCCTTATCGAAGATGGCTGGATGAAAATAGAATCGAGCTTCGCGGATTATTCGATGCTCCTAATCTTGTCGAAAGCGAGCCGAAAACCATCGCACAAAGAATGAGAGCATTCGGCTATACACGTGAAGAGCTTAAAATGATTTTAACGCCGATGGCTGCGAATGGACAGGAACCGGTCGGCTCAATGGGTAATGATGCTCCGCTGGCTGTACTTTCAGATATACCAAAACTCCTGTTTAATTATTTCAAGCAGTTGTTCGCCCAGGTGACAAATCCGCCGATTGACCCTCTTCGCGAAGGTCTTGTCATGAGCCTCATGGTCTATACCGGAAAGAAACGAAATATATTAAATGAAACGCCTGAGCATTGCAGACAGCTTAAACTGCCTCATCCGATTTTAACAAATGAGGACATCGAACGCCTGCGCTCTGTAAGCAGAAAAGATTTCAAAGTTGTAACCGTCCCGGCCCTTTTCGACTCAGATGTATCGAATCCGGCGGAAAGCCTGCGACTTGCTTTGAACACGTTAATTAATAATGCGGAACGAGCCATAAAGGATGGAGCATCACTCGTGATAATCAGTGATCGCGGAATCAGCCCGACACAAGCGCCGATACCATCTCTTTTAGCGACAGCCGCTGTTCATCACGGCTTGCTTCGTCGAGGCCTGCGAGGTGAAACGGGACTTATTATCGAAAGCGGTGAACCGAGAGAAGTTATGCACTTCTGTCTCCTGTGCGGCTACGGAGCAAACGGAATAAATCCTTATATGGCTTTCGAGTCTCTCGACGAGCTGCATAATCAAAATGAATTGCCCGCGAATATCGAATCTATCCAGATAGCAGACAACTACATCGCAGCAATCAAAAAAGGTATTCTTAAAACAATGAGCAAAATGGGTATCTCGACGCTTCGCAGCTACACCGGTGCGCAATTATTTGAAGCTATCGGGCTTAACCATAATGTAATTGATGAATATTTTACAGGCACAAGCTCGCGCATCGAAGGTATCGGACTCGAAGAAATCGCGGCCGAAGCAATTGCTCGCCAGAAAGCAGCTTTCCACCAGCGCCCCGCCGGGGTGCTTGAGCTTGATTTTGGTGGAGAATATCATTTCAGACATACAGGAGAATATCATCTCTGGAATCCGACAACTGTAGCAAAATTACAGCATGCCGTGAAAAACAACGATGCAAATGCTTATGCAGAATATGCCAAAGCAATAAATGACCAGTCGCAGCATATATGTACGCTTCGCGGATTATTCGAATTTGTTCCGGGACAGGCAGTTCCTGTCGAAGAAGTGGAACCGGCAGCAGAGATTGTAAAAAGATTTTGTACCGGCGCTATGAGTCACGGCTCGATTAGCAAAGAAGCTCACGAATGCATGGCTATTGCCATGAATCGTATCGGGGCAATGAGCAATACCGGCGAGGGCGGCGAAGACGCGTCACGATATAAATTAGAACCAAACGGGGACTCGAAAAACTGTGCCATAAAACAAATCGCCAGCGCGAGATTCGGAGTCACTGCGAATTATCTTGCCAATGCCAAAGAGCTGCAAATTAAAATTGCCCAGGGCGCAAAACCGGGCGAGGGAGGACAGCTTCCGGGACATAAAGTCACTGACGAAATAGCAAAACTCAGGTATTCCACACCAGGAGTGACATTGATTTCACCTCCGCCGCACCATGATATATATTCAATCGAGGATTTGGCACAGCTAATATACGATTTAAAATGCGGTAATCCCGGTGTAAAAGTATCTGTTAAACTGGTTGCCGAAGTCGGGGTCGGAACAGTCGCGGCAGGCGTGGCAAAAGGCAATGCAGACGAAGTTCTCATAAGCGGCCACGATGGCGGAACAGGCGCAAGCCCGCTTTCGTCAATAAAACATGCGGGCTGCCCATGGGAGCTTGGCCTGGCGGAAACGCAGCAGGTACTTGTAATGAACGGCCTGAGAGACCGCATAAGGGTCCAGACAGATGGTCAGTTGAAAACAGGAAGAGACGTTGCTATCGCTGCCCTGCTTGGGGCGGAACAGTTCGGCTTTGGAACTGCGGCATTGGTAACGCTCGGATGCACACTGCTTAGAAAATGTCACGAAGGCGCTTGTGCTTTCGGTATTGCCACACAGGATGCCGAGCTGAGAGCCCGCTTCAAGGGAAAACCTGAATATATCGAACGATTCATGTTCTTTGTCGCTGAAGAACTCAGGCAGATTATGGCAATGCTCGGTTTCAGAAAAGTCGAAGATATGGTCGGAAGAGTCGAGCATCTCAATTACACTAAAGCTATTGAGCACTGGAAAACAAAAGGCATTGACCTGTCATCGATTTTCCAAAAACCAATTAATTATGAAGCAGGCGCTATACACCTGAGTACACAACAAGCGGTGAAAATCAATGACCATATTGACTGGCAGATTATAGAAAAAATAAAAACCGCCATCGAAAATAAAAAGAAGGTTGCTCTCGAAATGCCCATTCGAAATATAAATCGAACAGTAGGAGCGATTCTAAGCAATCGTATCGTGAAAAAATATGGCTCTGAAGGTCTCCCTGACGGCACTATTGAAATTACTTTTAACGGCTCCGCAGGACAGAGCTTCGGCGCGTTCCTTGTTCATGGCGTAACACTCACTCTTATAGGTGAAAGCAATGACTATTTGGGCAAGAGCCTTTCCGGTGGCAGGATTGTTGTCAGGTCACCGGCACATTCTTCATTTGCGGCACATGAAAACATAATTGTCGGAAATACTCTTTTGTACGGCGCAACTTCCGGCGAAATTTTCATAAACGGAATCGCGGGTGAAAGGTTCGCTGTGCGCAACAGCGGCGCGACAGCCGTAGTGGAAGGTCTTGGCGACCACGGGTGTGAGTATATGACAGGCGGAACCGTAGTCGTTCTCGGACAAACAGGCTGCAATTTCGCTGCCGGCATGAGCGGCGGTATCGCCTATGTGCTCGATGAAATGCAGTTGTTTGACACTCTGTGCAACCTCGATATGGTAGAGCTTGAGAGCGTCTGGAAACAGGAAGACCAGGCAATACTGAAAAATCTTATCGAGCGTCACTTGACATGGACGGGAAGCGAACGCGCAAAACAAATCTTAAACGCATGGAATGACATGACCGGTAAATTTGTAAAGGTTGTACCGATTGATTATCGTAAAGCCCTTGAAAAGATGCGGGCAGCAGAACAGCGCAACACTGAAACTACACCAGCAACAGAGGAGGTTTTCTATGGCTGAACCGAAAGCTTTCCTGAAATATAAAAGACAAAATGTCGGCTATAGACCGGTCAAAGAAAGAATTCTTGATTTCAAAGAGCTGAATCTGCCGCTGACACCAGACCAGATTCACAAGCAGGCAGCAAGATGTATGGATTGCGGAATACCATTCTGTCACGGTTCAGGATGTCCCCTGCGCAACTTCATTCCTGATTTCAATGAGCTTATCTATAAAAATCGCTGGCAGCAGGCTTGTAACCTGCTGCACTCAACGAACAATTTTCCTGAAATCACAGGACGACTTTGTCCGGCACCATGCGAGACCGCCTGCACTCTCGGAATCAGCGATGACCCTGTTCTGATAAGACATATCGAATACCAGATTGTCGAACGGGGCTTCGAAGAAGGCTGGATTAAGCCGCAGCCGGCTGAGCAAAAAACAGGAAAACGCATAGCAGTCATCGGTTCAGGACCCGCCGGCCTTGCCACAGCGCAGCAATTGGCACGAGCGGGACACAACGTTGTCGTTTTTGAAAAGGACGACAACATCGGCGGCCTTTTGCGCTACGGCGTACCGGATTTCAAACTTGAAAAAAGTATTATCGACAGAAGACTCGAACAGCTCCGCGCTGAAGGCATACAATTCCAGACAGGAGTAACCGCAGGAGACGATTTATCCGCACATTATCTGCAAAAAATGTTCAATTGCATTTGCCTGACAATGGGTGCGGGCGAGCCGCGTGACCTCAATGTTCCGGGAAGAGGATTCGAAAATATCATGTTCGCGATGGAATACCTGACCGCCCAAAATCAAATCAACGCTTCTGAGCCTTTTGATGAACAAAATTACTTCATGGCAAAAGACAAAATTGTAGCGGTCATAGGCGGCGGAGATACAGGCAGTGACTGTGTCGGAACCGCACGACGTCAGGGAGCGAAAAAAATATACCAGTTTGAAATTCTCCCGAAACCACCGGAGGCACGCCCTTCAGATACCCCATGGCCTATGTGGCCCAGAGTTATGCGAACATCATCTTCGCACGAAGAAGGCTGCGAAAGACGATGGTCCATCAGTACAAAATCTTTCTCAGGCGGAACTGGAATAGTCGCGGACAAGCTCAACGCATGTGAAGTCGAATGGTACCAAAAGAAAGGCCAGTGGGAGATTAAGGAAATTCCCAATACCGATTTTTCAATCGATATTGATTTGGTTGTTCTTGCGACAGGTTTTGTTCACGTTGTTCATGAAGGTCTTATCAAAGACATGAACTTGAAATTAGACAGCCGCGGAAATGTGACTACACTTAATTACCAGACAAGCAATCCGCAGGTTTTCGCGGCCGGCGACACTATTTCAGGCCCGTCTCTTGTAGTCCACGCCATCAACACCGGCCGCAACGCCGCCGCTGCTATAAATAACTGGCTGAAAAACTCATAATCCTAATTATACCTAATAAACGCGATTTCTACATCATTGCGAGTTAAGCGTTTTAAAAATTATTTTCCATTTTTGAACCAATTATGTTAATTTTGGGACTAATAGGGTATATGAACATATATTTAAATAGAGCTTAAAATGAAAACAATTAAATATTATATCCTGATTACAGGTTTATGCGTTTGCTGGAGTATTTTGCCTGGTCTATCTGCATCTATTGACAAGCCGAATAATATACTGCAATCAGCAATCATCGATGTAAACAGTCCTTTTATCAAAGACGGCGTGCTTGATGTGAACGCGGTTGTCAAGCATTTCGAGGATTTGTATCGCTCAGCGAGCAGCATATCAGAAGTGGAGCTGAAAATCACAAAGCCGCGAAATGAGAGAACTCTCGAAATGAAAATGTGGACTAAGGGTGAGGAAAAAGCATTAATTGTAATACAATCTCCTGCACGGGAAAAAGATACGGCAACTTTGAAAGTCGATAACAATCTCTGGAATTACCTTCCCAGAATAAACAGAACGATTCGCATTCCGCCGTCGTTGATGATGAACTCGTGGATGGGCAGTGACTTTACCAACGATGATTTGGTTCGCGAGTCCTCGTTCACGAAAGATTATATATACAAATTAGCCGGACATACGGAAAATCCTCCCGGCTGGCAGGTAGATTTGATTGCTAAACCTGATATAGTCGGACTGTGGAATAAATTCGAACTAATCGTATCAGAGGATGGAACAATCCCTTTACAGGCAAAATATTACGACCGCAGGGACAGGCTTGCGCGAACGATTATATGGTCTGATGTAAAGGATTTTGACGGGCATATTATACCATCAAAAATGTTATTGACTCCTGAAGATGAAAAAGGCCAGAAAACAGAGATGATTTATAATGATATAAATTTTAACGTAACTGTACCCGATGATATGTTCAGTCTATCCCAGCTCGAACGCAAAAGATGAAAGCAAGGACTATTCAAATAGCATGGCGTAATATCGGCCGCAATAAAAAACGAACAGGCCTGGCAATGCTTGCAATAGCAGTCGGTCAGTTTGCTTTGCTTGCAACCAACAGCCTTATGCGCGGCTATACTGATAATATCCGTATTGCTATAACAGGTCCGATGATAGGTCATATCCGAATTACCGAGCCGAACTGGGCCGAGGAACGTGCTCTCGATCTTGTCTTAAACGATGTGAACGAAATGATTGATGTCATTGAAGACGAATCATTTGTAGATAGTGCCGCCGCTCGTATATATGCGCCTGTGCTCGTTGCTCCGAAAGAAGATGCTTTTATAGGTACTGTAGTCGGCGTTCAGGTTCAAACAGAATCGAAAGACTACGGGCTGCTTTCGGGCTTCGATAAGCCTCTGGAAAAAGGCAAAGTATTAGTCGGACATATACTTGCGAAAAAAATCGAGACTAACGCCGGTGACGAAATCGCTATTGTAGGTCAGGCAGCAGATGGTTCCCTTGCGAATGATTTATTTATTGTCCAGGATATAATCAAGTGCCCTGTCGATTTAATAAATCAGCTCGGAATTGTAATGTCACTTGGTGAAGCACAGGAATTATTCGTTATGCCCGACGAAGCTCACGAGATTGTAATTCGCAACAAGACATCGGAACAGGTCAATGCTGCCGCTGAATCTTTCAGAAATATACCAATTCTTAAAAATACAGAAATCCAAACATGGGAGGAAATTGTTCCCCAGCTTGTAGTAATTCTGAAAACATCTTCTTATGTTGGATACTTTATTCTTATTATAGTATTTATAGCGGCTGTTGCAGGTATCGCCAATACACTGGTTATGTCAGCTTTCGAGCGTTTTCACGAGTTCGGCATGTTACTTGCACTCGGCAGCAGCCCATTTAGACTTGTGAGAATGATTGTCTCCGAAGCTGTTTTAATAGGATTGCTCGGAGTTGCTATCGGTACACTTTTGGGAATCGGTTTTATTATTGTTACATCTGATTCAGGAATTGATATGGCATCATGGGGCGGAGACGGCCAGGTCGAAGATATGGCATATCAGGGATTGAATCTGCCGCTTCATGTTTTTCCGAGACTTGAAATATTTGACATAATTCTTGGTCTTTGCGGGATTATGTTCACTTCTCTTATTGCATCGATATGGCCTGCATGGATTGCAGGCAGACTCGAACCTATGGAGGCAATGCGGGCATGAAAATTTCTATCTCATCAAAATATGCTCTTAACAGTTTAAGACGTCACACTCGCAGAACTATTCTTTCTGTGCTCGGAATCGGTCTTGGATGCGGCCTGTGCCTGTTTATTGTGGGCTTTGTCAAAGGTGAGGGCGAAATGATGCTTAGAGCAGCCGCCGAAAGCGGAAACGGACATTTTCGTATTGTCCCGACCGGATGGCAGGAAATCCGTGACAACGATTTGAGACTGTCTCAATGGGAAAATACCTTGAAAATGCTGCGAGAAAACGAAAATATAAAAGTCGCGGTTCCTCATACAAGAAAGGAAGGTTTGCTCGCATTTGGAACAAGAACCGCAGGAGTTGAAATTTTGGGAGTCGATGCTTCCAGCGAGCAGCAAGCCAACAGGCTTGTTAAAAATGTTACCGAAGGAAAATATCTTTCTGCGGATGGGCCAGGTACGACTGTAGTCGGCAAAGCTGTTACAAAACAGCTTAAAGTCGAACTTGGAGATGACTTAATGGTCACAGTTGCCGGAAGTGATGGTCAGATACAAAACGCAATGCTGCGAATTGTCGGTATTGTCGAGACAGGCAGTGACACTATGGACGGAACAATTTGTCATGTCAATCTCTCTGACCTTGAAAAATTAACTGGTCTGGAAGGAGCCGGAGATTTAACCGCGATTGTTGAAATACCGAAACAATTAAATAAAATTGTCGCGAATATAAAAAAACAACTTCCCTCCGGCAATGAACTCGTAACATGGAAAGAAATTTCACCTGAGCTTGCATCCGGCGTTGAAGTCGATAAGACATGGACCAGATTGACTGTTGGAATTATTATGATTGTAGTTTTTCTTGGTATCGCAAGTGCACAGCTAACAGCCGTATTGGAACGAAGACGAGAATTTGCAATTCTTTCTGCGCTGGGCATGAAAAATCTCAGGCTTATTCATATCATGTTCGCAGAAGGCCTGGTACTCGGACTGCTCGGAGGAATTATCGGGCTTGTCATAGGAACTCCGTTTACATACTTAGTTGCGAAAAAAGGTATTGACTTCAGCTCTTTTTATGGAGAGAGTGATCTCGCGGTTTCCAAAATACTCGTTGACCCGCACTTTTTCGGAGATTTCGGATGGTGGCTTATTCCGCTTGCATTTATATTGTCACTTAGTGCAACAATACTAAGCTCGTTATATCCGGCATGGTATGCTTCGAGAACCGACCCGGCGGTTATATTAAGAGTGGATAACTAAAACGATTTGCTGATAAACTATCCAAGAGATACAAAAATGGCTGAAAAAATATTAGTCGATGCAAAAGAACTTACGAAGATTTACAAAACCGGACAAGTAGAATCACAGGCTCTCCGTGGAGTCAATTTACTGGTCAAGGAAGGTGAATTTACAGCAATTGTAGGGCCCAGCGGGAGCGGCAAAACAACCCTGCTGAACCTCATAGGAGCGCTCGATGTCGCAACAGACGGTAAATTGACTGTACTCGGACAGGATGTGTCAAAACTCAGCAAGCGTCAGCGTGCAGATTTGCGCTTACACTCGCTTGGTTTTGTATTTCAGGCTTATAATTTTGTTCCTGTACTTACTGCAAGAGAAAATGTCGAGTTCGTTCTGGAACTTCAGGGAATTGGTGACAATCGAAGCAAACGCGCACAGGATATCCTCGATGAGCTTGGACTGAAAGAATATGCAGACAGAAAGCCAAGAGAACTGTCAGGAGGCCAGCAGCAGCGTGTTGCAGTCGCCAGAGCAGTCGTATCGAGACCAAAACTAATGTTAGCAGACGAACCTACTGCAAATCTCGACGGTGAAAATGCAGAGATACTTCTTCAAATGATGCTTGCCCTGAATAAGAATCACGGCATTACTTTTATTTTTTCTACCCATGACCCGCGTGTAGTAGCTTACGCGCGCAGAGTTATAATGCTCGTTGATGGAAAGGTTGCAAAAGAGGAAAATAAAAAATCAAATGAATCAGCCGCAAAGAAATCTTAATTAAAACTATGTGCATGAAAAAGCGTTTCATATTAATAATATCGCTTATGTTTCATATTCTAACAGAGACTTTACCTTCAAATGCGCTCGAACTTTATACCAGTCAGGACGGCCAGCGCAGTGCAGAACTCGATATTTCAGGTAAATGGACGACATTGGCGGCGCATTCACCCGATGATTCCATACTTTATCCCAAACGAGAAAGCCTGGCCGAATATTTCAGAATGCGTTTCGGATTAAATGTGACCTATAACGACTGGATAAACGGTAATCTGTCATACGAGCAAAGAGCCAGATGGCTTTCCGATAAAACTGCAGCCGGAGCAGGAAGCAGCTTTTTACCGAGCCAGGCGGAAGTTCCATATCGAATACGCCGGCTTGACTGGGAAATCCAGGAAACAGATACATTTTTATATAAGCATGAAATTGACAGGGCGCAGGTCGCAATACATCCGGAATGGGGACAAGTCATAATAGGCAGGCAGGGAATCGGGCTTGGCCGCGGAACCATTTTCAGTGCTGTTGATATTTTCGCTCCCTTTTCCC
Source organism: Sedimentisphaerales bacterium (assembly GCA_016931715.1). Lineage (GTDB taxonomy): Bacteria > Planctomycetota > Phycisphaerae > Sedimentisphaerales > Anaerobacaceae > JAFGPS01. The sequence goes on along the minus strand of JAFGEF010000171.1, from coordinate 7,066 downwards.
CTCTCGAAGTAGATCGCGAATGGCGCCGCGGCATTGACGCAATACGAATTGAAAGAAACATCTCGAGCACGAGTTCTGTTGAATTGATTGGCGCTTTCGGACAAACATGGGAACAGTCTGCTCTCATAACAAGAGCCAGAGGATATATAGGTGACATCGATGGTGAGATTCTTTTTGGTAAAAGAGCTGAAGATACAATGTTTGCAGGTGTAATTTCAGCTTCAGTCAGTGACGCCGAGGTGCATAGTGAGCTTGCATTTTTCCATACGCATGAACTACAGGCTGATTCTGATATTTTAAGCAATGATCATGAAGTTATTAAATTTGTATTTGGAGGCTCATATACTTTTAATATCGGAAACGGATTAACCTGGCTCAACGAATATCATTATTCCGGATTTGGGCTGAAAAACATCGAGGATATACCAACACAATCTCTAAATGAAGATTTCATGGACAGAATCATTCGCGGTGACACACAAATCTTAGGCAGACATGCAATTGCATCTCAGCTTAGTTATCCATTCAGAATAGACCTTAATGGCTCACTTTTAATACTTCAAAATCCGCAGGACAGATCAGGAATTGTGTCACCATCTATTAACTGGGATTTTTCGCAGAGCAGTTCTCTCGTGGGAAGCTTTTTTATCCCATGGGGTGATAAACCCTCCAATGGCATAATTCAAAGCGAATATGGCGGTACACCAATAAGCATCTTTATTCAGTTAAGAAGCTATTTTTAATCATTTCAAATGCAAATATATTACAGAAAATTAACTGTTCGTTCTATGCAGGTTTCGCTGCTTCCATTTCGGCGAGGATTTTCTTTAAGCCGTTAATGCTTTTCTCAATACCTTCAAGTCCCTGAAATTGGAAACTTTCTTCTTCAATGATATACCATTTTGTGCCGCCGATATCTTTGCAGGCCTGTAAAACTTCTTTCCATTTCACATTGCCGTCACCAACAACATCTTTAACGGCTGTATCACCATAATCTTTGACATGAACGGTTACCGCACGACCCGGATATTTTTTAATAACCTCGACAGGATCGCCGCCGCCTCTTAAACAATGACCTATATCAAGCTGTATAATTATGTCCTTGCTGTTATTGCCGAAGAACGTATCGAAAACTGTCACATCACCAAATTCCTGTGCAAATTCCTGATAGTGATTATGATAACCTACATACATATCGAGAGGTTTGAGCTTTTCCGCGATTTTATTGAATTGTTCCGCCATTTTTTTCCATCCATCTTCGCCCTGAGCGCTAAGCATCGGAAAAATTAAATATTTATTTCCGATAGTTTTATTATAGTCAACGGTCGGCTGGAACTGGTCGGCTAATATCGTATCGGGAGTTACTGGTCTCTGCAGGTGAAAACCACAGGCTTTCAGCCCATTATCGTCCAGCAGTTTTCTCATATCTTCGGCCCTGTTATCGTAGCCGTAATAACCCGCGAATTCTACGCCGTCATAACCTAACTTTTTTATACCTTCAAAAGCGACAGGAACTTCCATACCACCCCCGCCGCCAAAACCACGAGTACCACCACGACCTGCGCCGCCTAAACCACGCAATGAGTAAAGCTGAACACCAATCGGGATTTTCTTATCTTCTTTTTTCTCCTCAGTACCGAATGATACTGCTCTGCCTGCCATAATCCCGGCTGTGCCGACAGCGGTTGTCTTGAGAAAAACACGGCGGGATAAATTACTGTTTTCTGTATTCATCTTTCACCTCGTTTATTAAAATATGCTTTCAGGTTCAATGACAAATCAATGTCTGCGTCCTTATCTAACATCGTTATTGTATCTAAATACGCAGCTATTGTCAAAAAATACAACGAAATATTCCATGCAAAATCGCAAGCATGCTTGAATAAAATCTGTTTTTATCATATATTATGAAAACTATATTAAAAAAATAAAAGGAATACTAATGGCACATAAATTTATAAATAAAGTCGAGCCCGGGGAAACAATTGATGATATATATATGGTGAAAGACCCGATTCTCAGAAGTACCACACGGGGGGACCTGTATATTGCGATGTTCCTGTGTGACCGGTCAGGTCAACTAAACGGGCGGATGTGGCAGGCTACCGAAACTGTATATAAATCTATCCCTAAACCCGGTTTTGTTCACATACAGGGCAGAAGCGAGCTTTATCAGAATAATCTGCAGATTATTATAAATAGCATAAGTGCAATAGCACCAGAAAAAGTGAATATCGATGATTTTCTCGCACGAACTAAAAAGAATATCTCTCAAATGTTCGATGAGGTCACACAAATAGTCTCAAAAATACAGAATCCTCAGATTAAGGCGATAATAAATTCTTTTCTGGCCGACAAGGAGCGTATGGAGAAATTTCGTAATGCCCCGGGCGGCATGAAGCTCCATCACAGTTATATTGGCGGCCTGCTTGAGCATGTCCATAATATGCTTCGTGTGGCTTCCGCTGTTCTGCCGATGTACCCGAATGTTCAGGCTGACCTTGTGCTTGCCGGAATATTCCTTCATGATATTGGAAAAACCGAGGAACTTTCATACGATTTAGCCTTTGCATATACAAACCAGGGACAACTGCTCGGTCATATTGTCCAAAGCATTCTCATGGTAAATCAGAAAATCGATCAGCTAAAAGCGGATGGAACAAAAATCGACCAGGAAATAATCGACTCTCTTGGCCATATAATAGTATCACATCATGGCGAGTATGAGTTTGGATCCCCAAAGCTGCCGGCAATGCCTGAGGCGTTTATGGTGTATTTCATAGATGACCTCGACGCAAAAATAAATATGGCAGAATCTGCTATCGAGGAAGAAGACGGAGATGAAAACTGGACTGCCTGGAAAAATGCGCTGCAAACAAGACTGTATCGAAAACGACTGGAATAGTTTTCAAATATCTTCAAATGCCCGGCGTTCCAGAATAATACCTGAAAATCTCCATATTTTCTCGAATTGCTCAATCGGTATCAGTTCTTTACCTGTAACCGGATCAGCAACAGCTACGGCATCATCAAGCACATCAAGTACTGCGATGCAATGATCCAGAAGAAAACCTTCCTTGACAACTACCAGCGTAATTCCTGTTTTTTTTAACTGATCGATTGTATCAAACCTTCGGTACTCACATTTTAAACCCTCGGAGCCGTAACGATTTTCAAGCGCAGAACAAAGCAAAGCGGGCAGTGTACCGACAACCGGGCTGGAATGAGCAAGCACAGCAATTTCTCCCTCTTCTGCTGATAATCCCAGATGCCCTAATGCAGTTACCGCCGCTGCGGGGCCGCATGTATAATCTGTGGTTTGCCGGCAGATACCGTCTCTGTCGAAAAATGTAGCTTTGCTTAAAAGTTTGTCCTTTATCAGCAAAGGAAAAAGGAAAGGCATCACAGAGAACCACGTGACAACAACAAACATCAGGATACAAACAAGAATTTTTTCGAACCTTCGCGGCAAACGTGAAAGCGGAACTGTAAGACCCATGCAAACTGACAGAGATAAAATGACGAATTTGCTGCGTCCTGCGACGAACCAGCAAAACGGGAGGGTAAAACATAAGGCGTCTTCTAACCTTGCGGCTAAAAGCAGTGCAATTATAGCCAGAGGAAAAAAATAACCTAAAGTCCAATAAGGTTTTTTAAAACCTGAAAAAATTCTGCCAAGCAAAATACTTAAAACAGATATTAAAATTACCCCGGCAGTTTCAAACAATGGAACCATTTCAGCCTTTCATATGTTATTAATTTCCAAAATTCATTGTATCAAATTGTCAGTGACAAATCAAGTGAATTATTTATGAGCATGAAACACAGAAAATAAGTTGTAGTCCTATATTATCATCGTTACCGCCATAAATACAGGAAATATTTTTCAATAGTTTTTCATAGTAAGGTTCAGAGAGGGAGTGTATATGCCGATAAAAATACAGAATGTGTTTATTAAGAAGTCTTTATTGAATTTTATAAAAGTTAGCTTGTTAGTTTTAATTCACAAACTGGCTAATGCAGGCTTTTAGACAAAGAAAATACAAATATTTGAGTATATATTATGCCTATACGACAAAGAATTGCTTCGATTCATCTTGCCGGAACTATATGGTTCATTCTATGTGTAGGCTATATTTTAGCAATTGCGATGTTACATGCTGGCGTTAGATGGTGGATTGTATTTTCCATCTCTGTACATGGCATATTACTGGCTCTTCTTTTAATAAGCCTGTACGTTTTTGCGATTTTCCGTGGAATCAGCAGCAGTCAAAAACTACAGGTTGAACACCCGATAACCAAAACTGATCAATATGCCTTTTTTTATGCAGCAACACCATTTCTGGGCGGAATCGCTGGTTTGCTGGGAATGATAGGCGCTGAAACAATTAAACAATTCATATCCGGAATTACACTTGGGACTCTGGGAACAACTTTTCTTGTTTGGGTAATTGTTGATCCTGTTACCGGACTTCTTGAGATGTTTTTTCCCGAAAGCCGAAAACACTATATACAACGACAGGCTGAAACTCAAATTATAAAAGAGAAGAAGCAAAAGGAACGTGAACTTCTGCTTGCAGAAGCCACAGCCCAAAAAAAGTCGAACCATAACCATTTGTATGAGGCTCTCAAACCTCAGGCAGAGAGACTCGCATCATTATTATCGGTAAACGCAGATGATTTCAAACAAGCCGAGCGTGAAGCCGCAGGTATAGGAGTCAACGCATGGCAAATGGGCGGATTGAGCTATATGCGGGAGCTGCGTGAAATGGCGCTGGACATATACAGGCAGAACAATAATAACAAAAATGTTGTAGATTACATTACTTTTTGGTGGGATGGTATCGGAGAATGGCGGAACATTTCATTGTTTTAGGAAACAAGTTTGATATCATATTCAGATTAAATCTATAATTATCTGATATTTAAAAAATAACCGTCTGCTCTGCTTTTAACAGAACAGACGGCTTACACTTCACCTGTAACTCACCTCTCCCTTTACTCTTATATATAGAAAAGGTAACATCAACTACAATGTTATATTTTTTTCTGCCCCTATACTCACTGATTGTATAGAATAAGCGACAGGGTCTTATATATTAAGACACAAACAAATAACCAAACTGTGATATAACTTTCTAAATTAAGAAATTAGAGAGTTCGACGCCTGCGAAGCCAGCCAACGAGTCCAGCACCAAGACTGCCGAGAATTATGGCACCCGGAGCCGGAATATAATCTACAGTCAAAGTAGCACTTTTTAGTGTTACGAACCACTCTAACAAATCAGCCGGGCTTGCTGCTTCAAGTGACGATATATCTAACCAGACTTGCAGAGTCCCTGTATTAGCAACAACCGCCAATTTAGCCAAAGCTGCTGCATCAAGAGTAAATGTCGTTGTTTTCCAGGCACTGGGACCATCAACCAAATTTCCCAGAACTACGCCGCCGGAACCAGTAGTGGAAGTTCCAACTTTAACAACGTCTATTTCATTGGGTAGCCATGAACCATTTCCACCCTTTGCATCCACATCCCAGGCCTCGATTTTCAGAGTGGCACCAAGAATTTTAATCGGTCCTATATCATTTTTGAAAGTTACTGTATGTTTCCAGCCCCAGTCTTCATTTTTCGCTCTGTAATAGAGATTAGTACCACCGACTCCAGGTAAGATACGTCCGAAGTCGTAATCTCCGGGATACGGATCGGTACCATCAGGAATAAACCATTCTGGATTAGTGGATCCATTTAGTGTTTGTGTGGTAGTAAGAGCTTGCACGCTACTATCCATGCACGCTACCATACAAAACAGTACAATAAATAACATTACCTTTCTCATCATTGCTCTCCTCTCGTTGATAAAATTTTACGAGTTATTGTTATGATTCCATTCTTGCCAAAAGACAAAATCCATTTGTCTTTTATTATTACACCTACACACTTTTTTATTTCAATTTATTCCTTCTCCTTAATAAGTTTACACAACTTATGCCAATACCGCCCAGGAAAATAGCTCCGGGAGCAGGAATCATCGAAATACCAAATTCACCAACTGCAAAATCTGACGTTTCACAGTAAATTCTAATTGTCTTCACTGCACTGCCTGAAGTTCCATAAAAACCAAAATAACAAGCTCCAGCGTTTCCATTAACATCATGGCTGACTTCAGCTATGTCATTAACACCATCAAAGGCAGAGGCTGTGATAGTATGCACGGCTGTATTCTCGGGTTGAGCATAAAAATAAAAAGCTGATGCCCCGGAAGGCAAAGTTAAAAATAACACATGTTCATCTTCGCCTGTCCAGTAAACATCTCCCTTATAGCCATGACTCCATGTAGCCCAGCCGCTTGATATTTCAAAATGCTCCAGAGGAATACTAAAAGCAACATTTTCACCAAATGGTGACGTCACATATGTACAATCCAGGTAAGATAGCCTCAGATCATCCGCAAAAGAAGTCATTGTGTATGGTCCCAACAAAGACGATGGTGAGCTTGTACCGCCATCAACCGATATCAAACCGGCTTTAACAGATTCTGAAACAACCATACTCATTATCAGTCCCATCACCCAAAAAAATAATCTTTTCATTCCCTTTTCCGAGTTTTTCTTTATTCTCAAAAACCAGCCTATCGAATGAATTTTATTTTTTATTTATCTGGGGGGTTCCGTTCGGCAATTTTGAAAAATTTAATCAAAATTACCGGTTACTTAAAACTAAAACCTCAACTCCTCACAAAACGAATTACATCCCAGATAAACTGGTCTTCTTAGGCTATCCGTAAATAGTAGATAAGAACCTCCTCCTTTGAGGTACTATCAAGTCTCTTTAATATAACACAACGAATATAAAAAGTCCATAAAAAAATTAAAAAAAACAAAAAATATTTAAAATATCAGCGGACTTATTTACTTAGGATTTATCACATAAATTGGAGAAGAATCTCTACCACTTTAGATAGATATTGGAAAATTGAAAAGGAGTTCTGCAAAATTGAAGTTAGGCATATATTGTATGAAGAAAATCGGTTTAAAAGATTTTCTTCATACAATCTGCTATATTGCTGT
>JAFGEF010000170.1 GCA_016931715.1 Sedimentisphaerales bacterium | reverse complement strand
TTGGCCGAAGTGGCGGAACTGGCAGACGCGCAGGATTCAAAATCCTGTCCTGGCAACAGGGTGAGGGTTCAATTCCCTCCTTCGGCATTGAATAGTCATTAGTGATTAGTGGTTTTTCAATACTGGAAGAAATATGATATTAAATTCGACTGTAGCAGATATATTGCGTCCGAGCGAGAAATCGCAGGCGTTTCTATATAATATAGCATTAGTTTTTTGCGGCTCGATATTTATAGCTCTCAGCGCGCAAATAGCCATCGGCGGCCCTGTTCCTTTTACGATGCAGACGTTTGCCATTCCTCTCATTGGTGCATTATTCGGAGCAAAGCTTGGCTGCATGTGTGTCGGATTATATTTATTGGAAGGTCTTGCCGGCTGGCCTGTATTTTCTTACTGGCGAGGCGGTTTTCACATGCTTTTAGGGCCAACCGGCGGATTTTTGGTTGGCTTCCTAACAGCAGCGTACGTTACAGGATTTCTGGCTCAAAGAGGCTGGGACAGGCGATTCAGCACAACATTCCTTGCAATGCTTGCAGGCAACATCTTTATTTATACATTCGGAATTATACATCTTACTAACATGATGGGATTTAAACAGGCTCTTGTCATTGGATTGTATCCATTTATAGCCGGTTCTGTAATAAAAATCTCATTGGCAGCCGCACTTCTGCCAACAGGCTGGAAATTGCTTGCATATTGCGGCTTCACAGACAAAAATAGTTAATATTTACACTTGACCCGTTATCTGTGTTATTTTTAATATTGCTGCTTAATATTCTGAAGGAACAAATGTCGTGTTGGACCAGCGGGCAACTTTTATTGCTATTTGCTGTTTATTAGCATCCTGCAGCGGCTCCGCTTCAAAGTATGCGGAAATACGCAGGATTCCCGTTGCAGAAGGCATCGCTTCACATCCGGTTAATGGCGGTCATTGCCTGATTTCCGATGACAAGTTTCAGTACATAGTTTTCTATGACGGCGAACATCAGATGACGGTGGGAAAACGAAAACTTGGTGATTCGTCATGGGAATTCACAAAACTGCCTGAAAAGGTCGGCTGGGATACTCATAATAAAATTATGCTGTTCCAGGACAAAAAAGGATACCTACATATCACAGGTAATATGCACTGCTCCGCCCTGCGATACTACAAAACAAAAATGCCGGGTGACATAAACACATTTGAGGCAATTCACAAATGGACTGGTGAATATGAGGATAGTGTTACATATCCAAGCGTGCTGAAGCTTCGGGACGGCTCGGTTTATCTTATGTACAGGCACGGGGGCAGCGGTGACGGGGCGCAAATCCTGATTCATTATGATGATGAAACGCAGCAGTGGGCAAAAACAGCATCGCCTTTAATTACCGGCCGCAATAGCAATCCAACCTGCAATGCTTATCCATTTAGCGTTTCAGCACAGGATGCAGTCGGGGAAAAACCTGTGGAAGGTATTTTTGAGGACAGCAAGGGATTGTGGCATATTGCATGGTGCTGGCGCGAAACGCCGGATGTTGTAACCAACTTCGACTTGTGCTATGCGAAAAGCGATGACAGGGGAAAATCATGGAAAAGCTGGGATGGAAACGATTTAGAACTGCCTATAAAGCCTGAAAATGCTCATGTTGTCGAATCAATCGCACAAAAAGGCGGTTTAATGAACGGCGGCTCATTGGTTGTCGATGCTGAAGGGTATCCTTACATCGGCTATACTCGCTTTGACGAAAATGGTTACAACCAAATCTATATTGCCACGCCAGTCAGTAATAAATGGAAAATCATTCAATTAACAAACTGGACACATCGTTTTTATTTTCAGGGTGTTGGTACTATTCCCGAATACCCGCCTATTCCGGATGTTTCATTAACAAAAGGCCGGAAAATTCTGATTACTTACAACCATGCTTATGTGGAACCTGAGTTTGGACAGATAGCGCTAACCAGGGAGCAGCTTCTTGCCGCCAAGCCAGGTCAATATGTTCCAGAGCAGGCGCAAGATGTTTATTTGAATTTTCCGAATATTCTTGCAGTTAATCATGGTTCTTTGCCTGACGGTCATGCGCATTTTATGCAGCAGGAAACCGATATTCCAAACAGGGATCGAAAGCCGTTAAATCCTAAAAAACCAACCATGATTTATATCATCGAGGCGAATTATAAGAACTAAAAAAGTGAATTATTTACGCATGATATAACTTCTTATTTTGTATTTTATTTGAATAAACATGAGAAAAACCTTTACTTTTTTATTTTTAATGGTTCAATATTATATACTGTAATAATTAAACTTATTATTTTTTCAAGTTATAATAAAATTAAATTACGATTATAATATGATTATAAGTTGTATTATTATGTGAAAGAATAGCTTAAAGGAAGGCGCACATGGGTAAAGGTACAATTAAATGGTTTAATGAAAAGAAGGGTTATGGTTTCATTGTTCCAGATGGCGGCGGTGATGATTTATTCGTCCATCACACAGGAATCGAGCCTGAAGACAGAGAGTCCATCACTGAAGGCAGGAAAGTAGAATACGAGATTGGTAAAGGCGAAAAAGACCGCCCCTGCGCGGTTCAGGTTAAGCCGCTTTGAGACTAAAGTTATAAAGTCCTGCCATAAGTCAGCAAATACGGTTACAACAAAAATCTGATTACAATTAAGCAATACAAATATCGCTAACCCAATATTTGTTAGCAGACATTAATGACAACTATTGTTTGTTCTATTAGCAAGTTATATATTAACTGGTTGAGAACGTCTGGGTGGTGTATATTTTGTATTATAAAACCGGCTGGTATCGCTATCACCTTAAAAAGTGTAGATGGTTTTGTTGTGTCGTTTCTTCGTCACAGAATCTTATTACACAGAAGGACTGCTCATTTTGAGATAACACCGGATTTCGATAAGCTTTTTTGTGCTTACAAATCCGTCATTAACTAATATATTTACTGCTTAAAAATATATTATCAATAATAACGATTATCAGTATCCACGCCGCGTCTGACAATATAAGAGCCTTCAAATGCTCGTGCAATAGGCCTGATGAATTCTTCTATCTTCAGAGCCATCCAGCCTAAAACTGTAGGCGGCACATATATGACATCCCCTTCCTGCAAGAGGACATTTTTAGTTGCATCGCCATGTGCCATCAGGCGGTCGTAATTCAACTCGAAAATCGCCGGTTCTATCTCTTCGTCAGCCGAAGGCCTTATTACCTGGATGCGCTCGAGCCATGCCATAGGATTAGGCGATGCGAGGCTTATCGCAGTCAACAGCGTTTCACGTCCTGTATAAAGCCGGGGACCAGGGTCGTTGACCTGTCCCAAAACATAATAGACTTTACTTTTAAAAATAGAAATTCTGACATCAACAGAATTCTCACCTTCTAACTTGTATAATTCCTCTATTTTAAGCCGCAGGTCTTCGGCGAGTTCTGACGGAGTTTTACCAGCTGCAGTTATTTCTCCAAATTCTTCAAAACTTATTTTTCCATCAGGACGAATTATTTGACGCCGCTCATGTATTATCGGAACTTTGGTACATAAAATCTCTACTTCATCAGGCGGCTGCATAACGTATGTATCAGTAGATGTATTAACATCATGAGGCATCTTAAAATATTTAATATCCAGCGGATCTGAAGAAAAACATCCTGTAAGACTTATGTTAATCAGCAGAAGAATAATCGTTAATATAAGACGTTTAAACATCCTGGTTTCTCCTTTATTTTGGTTAAAAAATAATCATTAACTTTATCGGCATTATTTTGTCTTCAATAAACTTCCATGAAGCAAAAAAATAAAATATAAGTTTGCATGAAACTTGAAAAATATCACATTAAGTATGCGTTTTATCTTCCTGCTCAAGAAAAACGTGAACATATTTTTTTATCTCTTTTGTCTCAATGTCTTTAATGCCTTGCCCCAGGCAATAACCTGATCCAGCATAGTATTGACAGATTTCTCATGAAAAGCTGCGGGCTTGAAGACAGTGAAGTTTTCGAAATCCGTAAAGAGCGAAAGCATGACCTGGGCTCGCACATCGGCGATTTGCAGTTCACCCATTATCAGTCGCAGATGCTCCACAGCTCGCGTGCCGCCGGCGCTGCCGTAACTAACGAAGCCTGCCGCTTTATTGTTCCATTCTTTATATATGAAATCGATAGCATTTTTAAGAGCTCCTGACGTACTATGGTTATACTCAGGAGTAACGAAAACAAAAGCATCGAATGTATCTATTTTGGCCGCCCACGCTTTTGTATAGGATTTGCTGTATTGATCCATCGAAGGAGGAATTGCTTCATCAAGAAGAGGCAGATTGTAATCCTTTATATCAACAAGCTCGAATTCAGAATCATTACGCTTTTTTGCAATTTCATAAACCCAGCGTGCCACTGCTTCGCTATGACGTCCCGGACGTGTACTTCCAATAATTACTGCTGTTTTAAGCATATTTCTTACCTCCCTGTATATTATTCTGCAAAAAATCCAAACTTCTGCCGTCACCCAAACGCGACAATAATTATTATTTTAACCGATTTATTTTACAGTATCCACAAATAATAATTCTGTTTTTTTATAATTGAAAATATTGTGTTTTAAACCTGCCGTAAAAAGGCCCATGCCGCCAATTTTATAAAGCCATTTTCTTTTGTATGTTTCTGCAAAGTACAGTAGTATTTTTTCTTGCTCTGGACGATATATATATGTTAAATTAGGATTTTATTTTTAATGAAGGAGCAATGTGCATAGAAAGGATGCTATGAATCGTTCACAGACCTGCAGCCTGGACTTCACGACAAGACAGGATTCGACCATTGCCCTGCGCAGCAATAGGACCAATAGTATTTTTAATGGCGCTCAGACAACAGCCGTTCTAAATAAGCCCGCCATAGACGGATGCCTTACGGCTGAATCCATAGGACAAAACAAGATTATGATAGCTGGCAAGAGATTTCACTTAATAGGAGCCGGAGGCATTGGAATGAGCGGCTTAGCGGTGATTTTGTTGAAAAACCACGCTTTAGTTGCCGGCTCAGACCAAACGCCAACACAAGTTACCGATCATCTTTGTAAACTCGGAGCAGATATAAAAATCGGGCACGAGGCCGAAAATCTCGATCCAGGCACAGATGCGGTGGTAATCTCGGCGGCGATAACAGAAAAAAATCCAGAATTACAGCAGGCACGCCGACAGGGATGCATCATCTACAAATACGCTGAAATGTTAGGCGAGTTGATGGATTTCTATGATGGTATTGCGGTAGCAGGCACGCACGGCAAAAGCACAACCAGCGGCTGGCTGACTTATCTGCTGAAACAGGCGGGAATTGATACAAACTTCGTCATAGGCGCCGAAATCAGCCAGTTGGGAAGCTCTTCGGGTGTTGGCGATAGTAATTTTTTCGTTGCTGAAGCATGTGAATACGATAGAAGCTTCCTGAATCTCAAACCAAAAATCGCCTGCATACTCAATATCGAGCAGGACCACCTGGATTATTATAAAGATGAAGCCGAAATAGTAGATGCATTCGAACATTTTGCTCATGGAATAAAACCAGGGGGAATGGTAATTGCCAACGGTCAGGATAAGAATGTATTAAACATCATCAGGCGATTTGACAACAATATTATTTTTAATACTTTCGGCCTTGATAAAAGCTGTGATTTCTATGCTGATAATATTTCGTCTGAAAACGGCCTGTATGCCTTTGATATCTATGAAAAAGGGCAATTTCTGGGCAGAACAAAAATTTCCCTGCCCGGCAAACATAATATTTACAATGCTCTGGCGGTTACTGCTATGGCGGTCAATCTCGGGCTTGAACCGAAGAAAATTTTTGAGCTGCTTCCAGGTTTTACAGGCATGGACCGAAGGTTAATGTACAAGGGGCAATTTGGCGGGATAACTATTCTGGATGATTATGCCCACCACCCGACTGAAATAAGAGCATCGCTGGCAGCGATACGCGGAAGGTATAATCCAAAGCGGCTTTGGTGCATTTTTCAGCCGCATCAGTACAGCAGAACAAGATTTTTACTTGATGATTTTACGGAAAGTTTTAAACTGGCTGACTTAACTATTGTGCCGGAAATTTATTTTGTTCGGGATTCGCTTTCGACAAAACAGGAAATTAATGCACAGATACTTGTCGAAAGAATTAAATCCGCGGGCAGTGAAGCTTTATTTATCGATGGTTTCGGGGCGATTTGCGATTACATTAAAAGTAACGCACGAACCGGTGATGTTATAGTAACTATGGGTGCAGGTGATATTTGGAAAGTAGCGGATGAATATATTCAATGGCTTAGAAGAAATAGTTGAAAGAGATTATGCTCTTGCTGGTGAAACATGGTATGGTCTTGGCGGCCCGGTTGATTATTTTATAAAACCGAAAAATACAAAACAGCTTAAAAAGACAGTCCAGCGATGTAATGAAAATAATATTCCAATGTATGTACTGGGTTTCGGCTCCAATTTGCTTGTCGGCGATGAAGGTCTTCGAGCGGCTGTTATCAAGCTCAATGGTGAGCAGTTTGCCCAGTTGGAATTCGATGGCGAAGAAGTAGTCGCCTGGGCTGGAGTCGAACTTAACAGGGTCATCATGGAGTCTGTCAGGAAAGGTTTGTCCGGTATCGAAGCTTTGACTGGCATTCCCGGTTCTGTCGGCGGAGCGATTCGGATGAATGCGGGCGGCAATTTCGGTGATTTTGGCTCATCAGTCGAAAAAGTTCAGCTTATGGACATCGAAGGCAATATCTTCGAAAAAAGCAAGCCCGAGCTTATATTCGATTATCGCAGAACCAATATAACCGCGAAGTTTATACTTAATGCCCAGTTGAAATTAACACCGGCAGATTCCGAGCAAATCATGCGAACTGTTAAAGAAATCTGGATATATAAGAAAAACACTCAGCCGCTTAATACGAAAAATGCAGGCTGCATATTTAAAAATCCAAGAGGTGTATCTGCGGGAGCCTTAATTGACCGGGCGGGACTGAAAGGATTGCGGATTGGGGGAGCTGTTGTCAGCGAAAAACACGCGAACTTTATAAATGCAGAAAAAGGCTGCACAAGCAATGATGTTGTTAATTTGATAGATACGATAAAACAAAAGGTGAAAGACCAGTTCAACATTGAATTGGAACTTGAAATAGAAATATGGAAGTAAAAAAACGCGGCGGCGCTAAATTGGAAAAATCAGGCATGAAACCAAAAGTAGCTGTCCTTATGGGTGGTATCGGATCGGAGCGTGATGTAAGCATTCAAAGCGGCAGTTCCGTAGCTGCGGCTCTCAAACAGGCAGGATTTGATATTATTGCGAATGATATCAATCCGAATAACCTCGAAATTCTCGATGATAAAAGTATTGATATTTTTTTCCCGGTACTGCATGGCGAATTTGGTGAAGACGGCACGCTGCAGCAGATTCTTGAAGATAAATCGCTGCTTTACGCAGGCTGCGGACCGGCGGCAAGCAGGGCAGCTTTTGATAAAATCGAAAGTAAAAGGCTTTTTTCCGGAGCAGGCATAGCAACACCGAAAGTAATAGAATTCGATAATAATATTGAAATCGAAAAGCTCAGGGAACAATTATACAAACTTGGCGAAAAATATGTAATTAAACCGGTCAGGCAGGGAAGCAGTGTCGGAGTTAGTATTGTCTCGTCAAAACAAGAGGCAATTGATGCGGCACAAAAAACATTTACGGAATTTGGCGACTGCATGATAGAAGAATTTATAACCGGCAGAGAGCTGACGGTCGGTATCCTTTGCGAACACGTATTGCCAATCATCGAAATCAAACCTAAAAGCGGATTCTATAATTATCATGCCAAGTATATTGATGACCAGACGCAATACCTTTTCGATACGATAAAAAACTCATCAAGAGTATCAGAAATAAACCGCTCGGCGATTGATTGTTTCAATGCCCTTGGCTGCAGGCATTTCGCAAGGATTGATTTCATCATGGGTAAAGATAATGTTCCCTATGCTTTAGAGGTAAATACAATCCCCGGTTTTACAAGTCACTCGCTATTGCCAAAAGCAGCGGCAAAGGCGGGTTTTTCAATGAGTCAGTTGTGTGAAAAAATTATTGATACCGCATATTCACGAATTAATGAACCGCAGGCATAATACGAGATAAAAGTGACAAGAAGAAAACACAAACAAAGCAGAATTTCATTTAAAAGAGGCTTCCTGAGAAGAAGAAAAGGCCAGGGATTCAATTGGCTTGTGCCGGGCCTGCTGAAGCTGTTAAAATTGACATTAATACTATGTTTTATTGCAGCGATAGGAATAGCGCTTTATTATGCAGATAAAAAATATATCAGGTCGGCTCAATCGCATGAAACAGGTCCTCTCATTCTGAAAGATGCCCCTCAATGGGTAAATGAACAATTAAGAGAAAAAATTTTCGACAAGGCCGGCGGCAGAAAATTCCGGCTCGACGAAAATACCGCTGCGATAGTCAGGGAAAATCTGAAGTCGGTTGCATGGCTCGACCAGACAATCGTTCAGACAATGGTTGATTCAATCCATGTACGCGCTCGATACCGAAAACCGGTGGCTGTAATAAACTACGGGCAGAACGATTTTTATGTCGATGTCAACCAGGTCGTTCTTGATTATGTTCCAATTCCTCAGCTTTTGACAGTTGAAATTAAATTAGCCTCTTCACTCGAATCCGAGACTCCCCGATATGGCGAGGTATGGAAGCGGAATGACCTTACCGCAGCGCTGAGAATAATAGAAAAAATAAATCAAATGGATAAAACCCTGAAACAAAGAAAG
Source organism: Sedimentisphaerales bacterium (assembly GCA_016931715.1). Classification (GTDB taxonomy): domain Bacteria; phylum Planctomycetota; class Phycisphaerae; order Sedimentisphaerales; family Anaerobacaceae; genus JAFGPS01. The sequence continues at coordinate 24,655 of JAFGEF010000170.1, read as the reverse complement.
CCGCTGATTAGTGAAATTTCCTCGATTGATGTCAGCAATTATCAGGGCAAAAAAAACAGGAGTCAGCCGCATATCATTCTTTATTCACTGGATAATACCCCTATACATTGGGGTGCGGAAATAGGAGCATGGCAAAAAGAAATGGAATCGCCCGATGCGCAGAAATTAGCCAAACTCTATGGTTATTATGAACAGGAGGGTACGCTCAGCAGCGGCTCAAAAGTCAATTTTATTAATCTGCGCGACCCTCAGGACAAAATCCCCCTGCCGATTGACGGATTTTAAAACAAATATTTAAAAAATATTTGTAACAAAATTTAATTTCTATCGTCTATATATTAGCAGCTTGAGTTAGACTCAGTTGTTTGTAAGATAAAATGCCAATAAATCTTGAAGAAATGAGGAAATAATGAAACATTTGCAATATATAGCCGTCTTCTCTATCTTAATCATTGCCGAAATCTCCGGTTGTTCGAGTGTTGAAAAACAAGATTCCAAAAATACCGAAAGTAATGCTATACGCGTTGTAGATATAATCGCGCACTATCGAGGCCAACTGACTCTTAACTTAAACAATGAAAATCTTCAAAATATCCCGTTCGAAGGCGAAACTTCAGTCGGAGCAACAACTATTAAGTATCAAAAAGGTCTCGCCTCGCAGGCACAGGTCATAGCAGAGAAGGTTAATGATGTTTTTTCTCATGTAGAGTCAGAGACCGGGATAGAATTTAAAACACATCCCCATATATATCTTATGCGAGTTCAAAAACTCCCTCAGAATTTAGATATAGTCTTGAATGCAAATGATCCAAATATTTATCCTATGCCAATGTTTGCTGAAACCGGTAATGATAATCCCAATTCCATACTTGCGGAAGATATATATTTTCCATATGCCTTAACACACGAGTTGACAGAAACGTCACTTATGTATCCGGATAAACAAGGCAAGCTGAAAATTTTTCATCAAACTCGTTTTCTGATTTTCATAACTACATTCGATGATTATACAAGGTGGTTTCGTGAAGGCTTCTCGAACTATGCCGGTTATATCGCATTGGATTATTTGCGAACGAATCCAGATGAAAAACTCTCAGGAGTATGGGATACAGCTTTAATCAATCAGATGCCTTTTACTGCATTGGATGAAGTCGGCGACAAATTGTTCAAATGGGAGCAGAATGAAAATCAGAAAATAAAAGGTGATTATTACGGTGCTGCTTTAGGATTGTTCCTTGTCCTGGAAAATAAATATGGCAGAGAATCTATTAAAAATATTATAACTGAATTAAACAATTACGAAGAACTTGATGGCCATGGTCTTGAAAAGGTAATAAAAAAACAACTTGATATTGACATCAGGCAGTTAGCGTCGGATTTCAAATTTATAAAATTAGGCATTCATTATTCTCAGTTGTCATCTGTTCTCGTACTTAATCATGAACTTGAGCAGGAAGAAGGTTTTTATGTTAAAGCGGTTGAACCGAACTCTATAGCGGCTAAAGCAGGTATCGACGCAAATGATATTATCGTTGAGATAAATAACAGACCAATTAAAACACGCCTTGATTTTGAACTGGCACTTTTTGAGGCAATGGAACAATCTAATACTCAGTGTAAAATCTGGCGGAAAGATGAAGGTTGTAAAGAACTCCAACTTGCTTTAGACGAATATAAAGAAATTCCAGTAAAAAAAGTCACAAAAAAATCAGGCGCTGCTGAAAGCACAAGACATTTAAGCGTTGTTACTGGTATGGTAATAACAGATAGAAAATAAAACAGTTTGATTCGATTAATCAGTATTTCAAGTTTGTTTTGTATCTGTATGTTTATTCAAAGCCAAAGCCAAATCCATATAGCGATAAGGGATATTGTATTTTTCGCAAAGTGCTTTTAATTTTTTCAGAACAGACTCGCTCAATTCACTCTGTATATCCGGGTTTGCTTTGCAATTAAAAATCCTGCATCCTGAAAAACGATACTGATAAACAGTACATTTCCCTTCCATATTATAAGGACATCGTCCTGTTGGCATAGGCTTGAGCGAATCGCCATTAAGATTTTCAGTCAAATAACTTATCTCAGGGATGGTGACATATAGACGATGGTCGTAAGCAGCGAAGTCACAGCATTTGCCGCAGGTATCACACTTGCCTGACAATTTTTCAGCAATCTGCAAATCAAGCCAGTCGTAAATTTCCCTGACTTCCAAAAGGAGTTTTTCGTTTATTTTTTGTCTTTCCACCATTTGTGCTTTTTTTTGATTTCCTGAATGTTCTCGAAGCCGTAATACTTTCCGCGATTTATTCCGGGACATCTTTGTGCAGTTTCATTCCATGAACCCGGATTTTCCAAATTACTCGCCCAGAAAGGCCATGTCCTGCACTGGTTAGGCCTGACAGGATAAATTATACATTGCTTGTTACCTTTAACCTGACGAAGGAATATACAGTCTTTAGTAACACTATGCTCGATTATCGAAGTTCGCAAACCAACTCGTTTCAAATATTGTTTTCGGAATTGTCCTGCTGGAATCTTCAAAAATTCCGCAGCCAGCTCAATCTCCGGCCTTGTTATCCAGATATATCCCTCTTCGGGTCCGGAACAGCAGCGGCCGCATTCAAGACATTCGAAATGAAGACCTGCAATATACCATGATGTTTTTTTCATAACAGACTTTATAAATCATACTCAATTAAATCATATAATCATTCACAATTCTTCAGGATAACTATTATTAATCCGGTAAGCAAGCCTGGTTTTTTATAATATTTTTTCTGCGAACTTATTTTAACAATGGCATTTTTCCTTCAGAAATGGTAAAATTGCCCGACGTTATACAGAATAATATAGGTGAACAGAAAGGGCAAACAATGACAGAGAACCCTCAGGCACAACAATCCCAGGAACAAAACATCGCCGATTGGACTGCAAAAATCAAACAATACAATCTGGTTGATCCCGATTTATATGTAAAATACGAAGTAAAAAGAGGATTGCGTGATATAAGCGGCAAAGGCGTATTAGCCGGACTTACGAGAATAGGCGAAGTACATTCATATATCATGGATGAATTTGAAATGATTCCTGTTCCCGGAAAACTGATGTATCGGGGAATAGATATTACAGACCTTATCAATGGATTCCAGAAGGACGGACGTTTTGGTTTCGAAGAAACATGTTATTTGCTCCTGCTTGGCGAATTACCTACAAAGCCCCAATTACAGGTCTTCGAGTCTGTTCTCGCAGGATACAGAAAGCTTCCTGAAAACTTCACTCGCGATATGATTCTAAAATCGCCGAGCAAAGATATGATGAATGTTCTTGCCCGCACCGTCCTGGTACTATACAGCTATGACGAATCGCCCGATGATATATCAATCCCAAATGTATTGCGTCAGAGTTTGCAGCTTATTGCACAGTTTCCGCTTTTGGCAATCTACGGCTATCAGGCATATGCACACTATCACGGCAATCAGAGCCTGATTATCCATTCTCCGAATCCGGCATTGAGTATCGCCGAGAACATTCTGCACATGCTCCGTCCGGATAATGCATACACGCGCCTTGAGGCGGAACTTCTCGATATGGCTCTGGTTCTGCACGCCGAACATGGCGGCGGCAATAATTCGTCTTTCACTACGCATGTCGTTACTTCTTCAGGTACTGATACATATTCTACCATTGCAGCCGCTCTCGGCTCATTAAAAGGACCTCGTCACGGCGGTGCAAACATAAAAGTTGTAAAAATGCTGGCTGATATCAAAGAAAATGTGCCGGATTGGAAAGATGAAAAGATGATAGCGGAGTATTTGTCGAAATTGCTGAATAAGCAGGCATTCGACAAATCCGGCTTAATCTATGGAATTGGACATGCGGTATATTCAATTTCCGACCCGCGAGCGGTAATATTTAAAGATTATGTCAAAAAATTATCGGATGCAAAAGGCAAACGGGATGAATTCGAACTGCTTGAAAAAATCGAGCGATTAGCTCCGCAGGTAATTGCAAAAGAAAAGAAAATCTATAAGGGAGTCAGCGCTAATGTCGATTTCTACTCCGGTTTCGCGTACCAGATGATTGGCATCCCCGAGGAACTTTTCACGCCGCTGTTCGCAATTGCACGAATTGCAGGCTGGTGCGCACATCGTATGGAAGAATTAGTGAATAACGGAAAAATTATCCGTCCGGCTTATAAATGTATAGAGCAAAGACGAAAATATATCGATTACGAAACTCGTTAACTTGAAATTTGGCAAATCGATTTCAAATACAAATAAAAGGAAGTAAGCCAATACTCCGCCTATCTCGAAATCAGCTTACTTCCAAATTGCACAGCTTTTCAGAATTAATTTGAACTTCCTGCTCCCTGGCCGCCCGGTGGTGTCACGACGGGCTGCTCGAACGAGAAGTTCTTCCGCATTGCCTGCTGTCGCACTGTACTGGTCACTGCCGAGCCAAGAGAACCCCTGTTTCCCACGCCGCCTGAAGCAGTCTGGCTGGCAGCCTGTTTCTGCATTTCAGTCTTTATAAAAGCTTCTCGCTGGATATTCAGCTCCTGTATCCTCTTTTGAATGGTAACTCGCTCTGTCGCCTTGGCATCGGCATAAGCCTTTCTTTCTTCAACAGTCATCTTCTGCATATTCTCAGGAAGCTCATCTTCCTTCATGCTCTCTAAATTCACTTTATTGTCTTTGAGAGCATCAACGAGGTCCCATTCGCTGTTCCTGTAGTTAAAAGATGATTTTGTCACGGACCTCTGGACAGCAGATTCATGTGAGATAGAAGCGGCGTTTTTGTCCTGCAGTGCCTGGTTTCCAAATCCCATTCCTCCCATACCGCCATATGCGATATATGTACCATTAAGCTTAATACTCAGTTCAGCTATCTCCTTGTCCTGTGGAGCATTGATTCGCGCAACTTTTCGATTCTGGTCGATATTGAGAAAGCTTCCATCAGCTAAAACAGCACCGTCTTTCCAATGACCGTTGATACCTTCGCTTTCGGTGCCGCAATGGATTGTATTAACGATGATACCCTTTGCGATTGCTTCCTTGCAGGCTTTATTATAATCGACTTGTCCCTGTGTAAAAGGTTCGTTGCCTGCGATAAAAATCACTTTTAAATCATTGAATGAATCGCTCCATTTGAGCGACTTCGCTGCTTCCTGAATTACCCAGCCGCAATATTCCTGGCCGCCATTGGTTTTTAACGCAAATAGCTCTTCGGAGATTTTATCAAGGTCTGTTAAGAATGGGACTATCTGCCTGATATAGCCGTCTTTACTGTCAAGTGAGCTTTTGCCGTATTCGTATAGAGCAACCTGAAGTTCTGGCTCCATACCGTTCCTTTTGGCAAAAATGAACTCGTTTACAATTGACCACAACTCGGTTTTTGCCTGTTCGATAAGACCCTCCATACTGCTGCTCGTATCAAGCAGAATTGCCATCTGCACGAGCGGCTTGGCTGGTTTTATTGCCTGAACTATGGCAGGTGATGGCGCAGAAGATGAAGAAATTTCAACTACCGCGACATGCTCGACTGTATCAGCCTGCTCCGAACATACGGCCAGACCTGTTACCGCCAGCATAATAAATAATACAATTTTTGTTTTCATTTTATGTCTCCCTTACAATAAACAGTTTCCAATATTTTTTACTTTTCACGTCACTATATTAATTTATGTAATAAGATTCAAAACAGATTTTTCAGCCCCGCTTGATTTGTTAAGACCAAGATATTCAAGACCAGTAGCTGCTGCTGTAGTAATAGGTACTGGTTTATCAATTTGCAAACCAGATTTTACCCCTGCGCCAAGAGCGAGCATCCATACACGTCGGCAGCCTTCATCTGCACCTTCGTTATTATAAAAGTTGCTATGATGTATGAAACCCAATTGATCTTTGTGGTCCAGTTCTCGTCCATGGTCTGGTAATACTAAAAGCAGCGTTTTGCCCTTGTATTGCTCAATCTGTTCCACAGCCTGCCATACTCGCCAAGTCAGTTCGTCAGTCCTGTGAATAGCTTCAACATATCTTGACCATGAGCCATAATGCGCACAATCAATTTCTCCGAAATCCACCGCCAAAACATCAGGAGCAAAAGTGTGCATACAGGAAATAGCTGCATCCGCAAGAAAAACATCGTGACTTGTAGTACTTTTATCTTGTTTCCATTGAGAATACCTGGAATTAAGAAAATCTCTGGCTTTTTCAGAACGCAAGCCATTAAGTTGAATCTGACTTGTCGAACGCGCGATTTCTGCACACTTTTCAGCAGTTTTTATTTCTTCTTTAGTTGAGCCGGAATTAGCCGCTTCTCTTAATTTCTTATCAATCTCTTCTGCAGCAGAACGTGGAATTGTTGGAGGCTCAATTACATTTGCGGCATATTTTAAACCGTAATCCGAGGCAGAACTTTCGCCGGTTTTTGCAAGTATGGAAGCATAAACAAAAGCCCATGCGGCTGTATCCGGAGTATGCCGTGCTTTACGATATATTTCAAAAATCGTCGGATGAGCAACCGGATTTGTCCATTCTATATCATCCCATTCCCAGTGCCCTGTCATTATTGATCCGGCTGAATTAGGATGCACCACTTTATGCTCAACACGCATATTTGTGAATAATGTCCCTTTTGGAACCATATCATTCCAGAGTCTGAGAATATAGCGATGCTCAGGATCATCTATTGATTCACTTGAGCGAGTGCCGCCGCCAAATAGAATAATTATCAGTTTGCGTTCTTCGTAACGTACCGGATTTGTCACTTGTCTGCTGTCAGTATGATTAGCAGTAATCATTTCTGCACACCCGATAGCTCCTATCGCTGTGATACCTGCAGAAGTCCGCAGAAACTGTCTCCGATTGATTTTGCGCTCCATGTTGTACTATTCCATTTTTATTTTGCATTAGTCTGGAAGTTTTTATCTAATGTGCTTTGCATTTTTTGACTAATGAATTCTTTCCATTGTTTTGTGTCAATAGCAAGATAAATCTCTCCTTTTTTACTTTTTAACATGCCTGTAAATATATCTGGGCCGCTGCTTTTATACTCTTTCTTAACTACACCTTCTTGAATGCCGGCATTATCAGATGCCCTGAATCGAATTCCCTCAGGCACAGTGACTTCAAGATTTATAGGCCCGAACTCATTCCAGAACGAGGCGGGATGTACAACATATGCGACCTGATAACTCTCGGGTGAACGGGTATCAGAATAAGCGTATTGTTTATAACTCACTGTAAGAGTCTGCGTTGAACCGGCAGGAAAGACAACTTTATAATAAAGGATGTTCATTGGCGCGAATGTAAATATTACCGGTAAATTCTTCAGAATATTCTTACATGATTCTTTTTCCGTATCAGTTATTTTCGCCCTGGGATCAAGATAGTCCACTCGCGCATAAATAGTTGGATCAGAAGCAACTGAAAACTCCGGTGATTTTACCGATATATCAGCTGCAACTGTCATTTCACGACGACGAACTTCTCCTGTATTTAAATCCACTGATTGTTCCCTGACATCTCCTCCCCATGCGTTGAAAATATCCTCGTATGCAACAGCTTGTGCTGGATTCAAAAGTGCCGCCAGACGAGCCAAAAACTGAGTTGCTTTCTGTTCACCTATAGCCGACAAAGGACCAAGATTAGCATTAATAAGCTCGTTAAGTTCTTTATCACCTGTTCCCCATAACATAAATAAGCGATCGGGTGGTTGACTTTTTTGATTGCCGAAATCAAAACTTGCATATTCAATCATAAGAGCCGCATCCTGACTGCTCCATTTCATCGTGTCAATCAAATATGATTTCAGCTTTTTTCGTGAAGCGTCTTTTTTACTTTCTTTCGCATTTCGAACAGACTCAACGAGTTTCCCCAGTTCCTCATTTTTCAAAATCTCTTCCTGGATAGTCATCCTTGTTCGCTGCCTTATAATTCCATAAATTGCAGAATTTGAAATTATAGTACTTTGGATTATTTTACCGCCTAACTTTACATCCACCTCAGGTTTAGGCATCATTGAAAGTGGATCTGTGTATATTCCTCTGAGAATTGGAAAACCGAAATCAACTTCGATATCTTCTTCCCTCGGATTTTCAATTGTATATTCTGCGCTGACATTAACAAGAGGAGAACTTTCAGGCTGTACAACTGGAAACTGATCTTTCGTAAAAGCAATTTTCAATTCTTCTTTAACTACTTTAAGATTTGTTTCAATTCCAGGTTTTAAGTCCTGACCAAGACGGGCAAGCACTCCTTTTGCCGCAGGATCTCCGCTGGGATACTTAACAACAAATGGTCCTCCATTTGGAAATACAGAACCTGTAATAAAAATACTCAAAACAATAATCCATAATTTTCTGTTCCTGTGTAATATTGCTGTTTGTTTTTCCATTTTTATGTCCCTTTAATTAAAATCATCTCCTTATTAGTTTGAGTTTTTAATAAGTACCGGCTCATTATCGACCATCAGAAGAACATCGCCGCGAAGAGCTATACTGCCCTGCCGATTCTGGCTCGCCAGTTTCCTGGCAAGTTCGAGGTATTCATCCGAGCCGATTTCTATTGTCCTTTTTGGCTGAATCTGAGATTCTTTCTCGACAAGCCTGCTGTCCACCCAGCGATTTCCCTTGAAGTAATATGCCATATCGTTTATCTGCTGGACAGTTGTAATCGAAACACGATCGAAATTCTCGTTTACATATGAATTGTCCATGTTCAGAGTTTTTTGTTCTCTCTGGGCGCCCATATTGAAACTCTGATTGAGACCTCCCATGCCTGTGCGGCCTGACATTGCACGGCTCTCAAACAACACTTCTGCATCACGCATTATATCTGACCTTCGTCCGAGGTCTGTGCCTTCTCTCGCGAGGAACGCCGTATATTCGGTCAGTATTCCGAATTCGGTGGACAAGCGAACAATCTCATCTACAAGCTCTTTTACTTTCGGATTATTCCTGTCCATATTCGAGTCAGCGCCCAACTGGCGAACCTCGTCAATAAGCTCTGCGATTTTCCGGCTCGCCCACAAACGCGGCACAAAACCGTTTTTCACATTTGCTTTATCGAAACTGAATTCGAACTTAAATGATTTTTCTTTTCCGAGGTAATTTCCGCTGAGTTTGAATGTAACAGGTTTCTTGCCGACATACTGGCCGAGCAGGATAAGCTGGTCCCCCTCGAACATGTCGGGCAGCTTGTTGGGAATAATGTCACGAGTCCTTCCCATTGCGTAGCCGCCATCTGCATCGATAACATCAAGTTCAGGATCGGCAAGAATCGGGCCTGTCAGCCTGTTAAATACTTTGCTTATTTTTACCTCGACATCTTCTTTCGGCAAAACAAACTCAGCTTTTGCCCTCGACTCGATTGCAATCTTCTCCAGCAAAGGAGCATTGACATCGAGACCCACGCCAAAAGTGAACACTCGCCTTTTATAAGGATTTGATTTTGTAATGACTTCGCGAATGACAAGTTCGGAAGTCTGGCCTATTGTGGGCAGGCCGTCAGTAAGAAATAAAACTATCGGGAGCATGTCCTCGGTCGGCTCCTGGCTCAGCGACTCTACCAGTGCATCATAAATATTCGTACCTCCGGTCGCTGTAATACCTTTTATATAGTCACGAGCGGCTTCTTCAGTTTCTCTTGATTTGAGCACGGGCTTTTTTGCGAATTTTTCAACTGCATTGCTGTAGATAATAACATTAAATGCCTCGCCCATTTTGAGTCCTGAAATAACCTGCAGGGCGGCTTCCTTAGCCTGCTCAATTTTTTCGCCATTCATGCTTCCCGAACGATCTATGACTAATGTCACTTCTCTTTTTATCGCAGGCGTGTCCTGGTCATTGAGCATATCAATCGGCAATCCCGCAAGCAGCAGAAAATAACCTCCACCAACTTTCTCATCCGGGTATGCGAACATCGAAGCAGTTACGCCGTTTTCCTGCATCAGATATGAAAGGCGGAACGGACCGGGAACATTCGCTCCTTTTTCAGTATGAGCTTTAATTACAATCGGACCTTCCTTTTCTTCCATATTTTCCAGGTCGATTTTCCTGAGACCGATTAGATTGTGAGTAGGCGAATAAACAGTAGAAATCGGACGCTTGGACCTTATCTCAATATTGATCTCCCACGGCACTTTATACTCCAACGATTCGGTACGCGGCAGGAAATAATCCACGCGATTGCCATCGACCTCAAGCAAATGCTCGTATGTCAGCCGTACTTTCTGGCGGCTGCCTGCTTCTACCGGAAAGACACTTGAACGAATCAAATTATACCCGATGAATTCCGCTAATGCGGGATCGCGAATTTTTGAAACGAGGCTGTCGTATATTCGCTTTGCCTCTTCTTTGGGGAGAACCCGGGCTGTTATCATCCTGCCCGGCCCGTCATAAGCAAAGCCGCGAACTACTGCACCATCAGGAACAGGGAAAATCAGTTCCGCTTCCTGTCTGCGATTCGATGTATTGTGCAGCCGAATCTCTATTGTTGTAGTCGCGGTATTTTCCAGAATATCGACCAGCGCGCTTACATCGGTAATTTCTACGCTGCCCCCCCTGTCGGGCGCAAATGCTCGCGCCCTGCTTTGAGGTATCATAATATTGGATGAAAAAGGAGATACTTCGATATGACTTATTTGTGCTTCGGCACAAACTGCAAAAATCGAAGCGGTTATTATACATTCAATTATTTTTTTACCCGGCGTTACCATTTTTCAGCTCCTTAAATATGACCATAAAAAAGAATCATCTTCATATATTATAGACGCTGAATACCCGAATCGTTTTGTAAATTGTTTGTAAAAAATGTTATGAAGCCTGAAAAGTCCCGATTGGCAGCGAATTTTCGCAGAAAAAAACTATTTTTCAGAAAAGATTTAAAAAAACATAAGACCACAAACATCAAAACACTCTTTTGTGTTATGCTTGTGGTCTTATAGTTTTAATATCAGTATTTTAAGCAGTTAAAAGATTAAGAGCTTCTAAGAACCTTCAGCAATACGGAGCAATTTTTCCATTTTTCCGCGGTTATTGGAACGCAGAATAGCTTCTTCCTTGTCAATGTAACCCTTTGCGGCTAATTCGGCAATACTGTTATCCATCAGGTGCATCCCGAAACGCCGCGATGTCTCGATAATATTCGGAATTTCGTATATTCTGTTTTCGCGGATACAATTTCTGACAGCAGAAGTGCATAAAAGTATTTCCGTGCTTGGAACCATGCCCGGCTGGTCAATACGCCTGAATAAAGTCTGCGAAACTACCGCCTGCAGCGCGTTGGCAAGCATGGTTCGTGCCTGTGTTTGCTGGTTAGCAGGATAAATATCAATAACACGTTCGATAGACTGCGAAGCATTTATTGTGTGAAGCGTACTGAAAACAAGATGTCCCGTTTCAGCGGCTGTAAGCGTAAAGCTCGTGGTTTCAAGGTCACGCATTTCGCCGACCATGATAACATCAGGGTCCTGCCGAAGAATATGCCTCAATCCGGTCGCGAAATCAGGACAATCTGAGCCGACTTCACGCTGCTCTATCATGCACTGGTCGTTGGTCAGCCAATACTCGATAGGGTCTTCAATAGTTATTACACGTTTTTTGAACTTCTTGTTAATCAGCCCAATCGTAGAAGCCAGCGTTGTGCTTTTACCAGCCCCGGTATGACCTGTTACAAGAACAAGTCCTCTCGGCAGGTCAGCGAAATCTTTGATTTTCTCAGGAAGATTCAATTCTTCCAGTGTGGGAACTCGATCTGAAATCAACCTGAATGAAATCGCGATTGTATCGCGCTGATAGTGAGCATTAACACGGAAACGCTGGTCAGGATCGGATATACTCGTCGAAAAATCCAGGTCTCTGCGTTTTTCGAACCTGTCAAATTTTTCCTGCCCAACAAGCGACAAAACGATCTCTCGTGCATCCTCTTCGGTAATAACAGGAAATTCCGTTTCGATTAGCTCGGTATTTATACGAATAATCGGCTTTAATCCGACGTTAATATGAACATCGCTCGCCTGCCTCTGAACGGCTTCAACTAATATATTTCTTATTTCTGCCATTATAAAACACCCCTTCCACTCTAACTGGAATACACTTTCATAACTAATCCAAAACGGTTATTTTCTCGATATCTTTTCGATACCTGATATTATTTATCGCCTATTTTCAATTCACCAGAAACGGAATCAAGGTTTGTTTTTGGAGATGCTGGGAGAGGTATTTCTGTACCTGCCAAAAATCCTTTTTCTCTTTCTGTCATTTCAGACTGCTCTACAATCTTCGGAGTAATAAATACAACCAGTTCGCTATTGATGGTTTCCTCGCCTTCAAAAGTAAATATCCATCCTAAAAACGGAATATCACCAAGTACCGGGATTTTTGAAACCAGTTGATTAATTGTTTGCTTTTGGAGTCCTCCGATAACAATTGTCTGACCATTTTTAACCAGCGCTACCGTATCCGCTTCACGTTTATCCACGACAGGCTGGGGACTTGTTATAGTGGCTCCGCCCGTTCCGACAGTGGATATTTCAACATCACCAGTTTGAACACTGAATACAGGTTTTACATGAAGCCGTATCATATCATCTTTTGCCAGATGAGGTGTTACCTCAAGCTCGACACCGACTTCCTTAAACTCTGTAGTACCGAAACTCTGATACCCTCCCTGCTGAAGCTGCTGGTAAGGAATTTCTTCAATTGCCTTAAAAGAAGCCGTTTCATTATCCAGAACCTTAATTCTCGGATTGGCAAGCAGCTTTGCTATATCCTTCTGCTGAATCGCGGTGAAAAGAGCCTCTATATCCATATGCTCTGTAATAATTCCCCAGTCAAGAACACCTGTCGAAGCGACCTTTTCTATTGTGCTGTCGAAATTGCCGTTGAGATAGGGATTGCTGTTAGAGAAACCTGTTATAGGTCCTCCTGCAGTTTGAGTGCCATAACCTGTATTCCTGCCTACAAACCATTCAACGCCGATATCGAGGGAATTTGTATTTTTAATATCATATATTCTAACCTCAACCTCAATCAAAGGTGTCGGGCGGTCAATTTCTTCGAGAAATTCATCGATGGCTTTAATGTTGCTTTCGGTATCTGTTACGATAATATTGCTTGTTCCGATACTTGCAGCTATGGTGCCGCGTTTTGAGAGTATTTTTGTCAGAGCGGCTTCCACTTCTTTGACATTTGCATACCATATCCTGTAAATCTTGCTCACAGTTTTTTCTGTTTCCTGTGTAAGCTGCGAAGCTGGAACTACCCTGATAATGTTTTCACTTGCTACATATCCGCAATCATAAGCGGACAGTATCTGGTTCAGCGCTTCTCCGAGAGGAACTTGTGTCACTGATACGGTAACTGTTTTTGTAATTTCGGGGCTTTTTACGATATTCAAATTGACCTGTTCGGAAATTGACCTGAGAATATCATCAATCGCTGCATCTCGAAAATTCAGGTCGATTTTCTCCAACATCTTCTGCTCGATAACAGTCAGGGGCTTCACTTCCTTGTCCTGTGGATTCTGGCCCTGAGCCGCCATATCAATCGAACATAATCCGAGAATTAAAAATAAAGCCGCCAACATTGCCAGTTTTTTGGATTGCCCAAACATTCTCATAATATTTCCTTTCAATTTATCTTTTTTTCTCCAACAGCTTGAGTCCATGTTATGCCATCGCTGCTCTTAAATTCAACTTTGTTCTCTGAAATGTTTATTATTTCTGCATCATATCCCTGTATTTTGTCACCCAATTTATAATTCACGGTACCAATAAGCACCAGAGATTCCCCATTCACACGGGAAATGCCGTTAACAATAAAATCACCTTCTTTTATACCAGGTATCGTTGGGCCTATAATCATCGGGTCGCGAACAACTTCATAAACAGGCGGCGTGGTCCAATCAATCGTAATTTTTCCTGTGTTTTTGCCTCCTGAGATCGGAGACGCCGGCGTATTTGCTGTTCCCGAGCTGTCTGAACCAGACTCAAAAAAACCAAAGTTTTTAGCCATTACCAGAACTAAAATAATAAAGAAAACAATAAATATTACCGCCATTACCTTTTGCCTGGATTGAATTGCATCCGGTTTGGCTGTCAGGTGTTTTCCTGTTAGTTTCGATGGCGCTTTTCGAGATACCTGGGTAACTTTTCTTTTATCAGCTATTATTCCTGTACCTTTACTGACGGGAGGCTTATGGACAGCAGCTTTTTTGTCAGATATGCCGGATTTCTGATTCAGCAGAGATGAAGGTTTCTCAATTATCAACTCTTTAACCGGCTGGGCCGGAATATTTTTCTCAAGAGATGGTTTTGCGACTTTTGCTTCAGGTTCTAAATACTTTGACGCCTGCAAATTCATCTCTAAAGGCCGCGGTTTGAATGGCTGACCGGTCTTAAGGCGGTCACTTGAAGTTTTTTCTTCAGGCTTATCTTCCTGGATTGCAGTAAATTGTTCTTCAAGAAGTTCCTCATCCAGAGTCTGCTCTTGAGAAGATTTTGCGGCAGGCTCCAAAGAATCCGGCTCGATTTGTCTTTTTTCTGTTTGCGGTTGTGTTCCCGGCGATGATTCTATCCGGGATTCTTCGACTAACGAAAGCTCAATTATATTTTCTTCCTGCTCTCGAAACTCTATTTGCGGCTCGATTTCGGCTCGCCCTAAAGAGGTTTCACCAGCAGCAGCTTTGTTTTCAGAAGACTCCTGTATCTCTTCAAAAACGTCATTTTTTTTATCAGGTTCCGGATGCTCGGAAATCGGTTTTTTCTTCTCGGTTATCGGTACACCGGAGAAAATATGCGATATCTTGCTTTGCAATCCTGTCCTGTTCTTTTTATCCATTTTATTAGCCAATCTCCTCCGCTAAAATTCTATGCTCATATGCACCATTGGAATCGGGCGCATAAAGAAATACCGACTCGTGAGCGCTCGGAGCTTCTGCTAATCTTACGTCTTTATGTATCACCGTATTAAAAACCAAATCACCGAAATATTCTCTCATCTGTTTCTGTACCTGTCTGCTTAGTTTCGTTCTGCTTTCGACAAAAGTCAACAGTATTCCGAGAATTTCAAGATTTTCGTTGAAACGTCTTTGCACAATATCAACTGTTTCAAGAAGCTGACGCAATCCTTCGAGCGCATAATAATGCGTTTGCACAGGGATTAGAACCTGATCACTCGCAACAAGGGCATTTACAGTCAGCAGGCTGAGCGAAGGCGAACAGTCAATCAAACACAAATCATATGTGCCGTTTATATCCTTAAGCCTGTTGTCCATTACATGCTCCCTGTTTTCCATAGACGCCAGCTCAAGCTCCACACCCGAAAGCAAAACATTGCTCGGCAATATAGTAAGACCTTTCATATTAGTTTCGGACATCATTTCCGAGACAGAGGCATTCTTATCGACAAAAAGGTCATAAACAGTTTTTTCAGCGCTTTCAGGGTCGCAGCCCAAACCCAATGTAGCATGAGCCTGCGGGTCAAGGTCTATCAACAGAACCTTTTTTCCCATGACAGCAAAAGCGGCAGCAAGATTAACCGCTGTTGTTGTCTTGCCGCAGCCGCCCTTTTGATTAGCTATTGCTACTGTTCTCATTTGACTCAGCTATTGACCTAAAATCCAACTCGAAAAGTTGGTTCCATAAAAGCAAATTTCATAATACGACATATATCCAGACTTTTTTTTCAAATTGTTTCTGTCAGCACCTGCAAAAAACAATCTTGTAGTAATCAACTTTTATTACCCTTTGTCGATGCCGGCTTCTCGACTAAAACCGCCAGATTCATATCGACTTTATGCTTTCCACTTTCATCGGTTGACCTGGTTATGGAAAAACTATCAATAAAAATAACTGTTTTATATCTTTCGAGCATATTAATAAATTTCGCAAACTCAGGAAAACCGGCATTAAAACCAACAATCATAGTTTGCCCGAACACCTGTTTACACTCGCTGAAAGCCGCGACTTCAACACCGCTCCAGGGATCTATATGAAACGCGTCAAGCCCGATTTCCTTAGACATATTATAGATTTCCAAAGACGCAAGAGTCTGAATTTCATCTTTGGATTTTATAACAAATTCGCCAAGCTGTGCATTGAGCTCTTCGATTTGGTTGCGGAGGTTCTGAAGCTTTGATTCGGCTGTCATTCCCTGGTAGTCATTTGCTTCTTTTTCTTTTTCCTTAAGTTTTGCATCAATGCGCATCAACTCTGCCTTTTGCGTCTTGAGAACAAAAACATATACCAGCAAAAACACAGCCAGACTGATTCCCCAAACCAATCCTGCTAATATCAGATTTTTTCTGCTAATCAAAATCATAAATTTATTTCTTCTGCTTCTCGAAAATAAAACTCATCGTAAAAGATTGTAATTGATTATCAGCGGTTTGCGCCTGCATCAAATGTGTAATTTCCTTAATATGCGGCAGCAACTGTTCCGATTTGAGCGTTTTTTGATAGCCCTGTACTTTAAGATTAAAAACGTCTGTGCCTCTGCCGCTGATTACAGCGGTCATTCGCTTCTGGGGTATCGGGATGACAAGAGTCTTATTCGGGTCGCTGCTCTTCTTAATACCTCCCGGATTAACGCTGGATGCGGAAAGACTATCCATAATCATCTTTTCAGGCATATTTTCAGCCAATGCAATCAAAACTGGCGTCCACTGGAGATACGTATCGACGCATTTCGATACTTCGCCCAGCCGGGCAACACATAATTTTTTACTCTTCTCCAGTTCCGACATCTCCAGGGTATTCGGCTGCGCATCCGCAATTTGCTTCTCAAGACGTTCTATCTGACCATTCTGCACATCGATATTAGTCTTATTGATTGCATACATACCGAGTACAACTGAGCCGACAAGCAGCGGGACAACAAAAAGCAGCGCAGTAAAAACCAAACTCCCTAATGTCGTTTTAGGAGGCAAAGCCTGACCTTTTAATAAATCAATCGTATGCATCGGTAAAAATTTCTAAATTCTAAATACTAAATCCTGAACCTATTTTTGATTTCAAATACTTCTCAAAGCCAGCCCGGCGGCTACAACCATAGCAGGCCCGTTCTTTTTCAATACATTCTTGAGCAAAATGCCCTTTGTATTCTTATTCCACTGGCATTTCATCTTCTCGAACGGATTCCAAAGCACAGTCTCGACAGGGAGCATATTACCAAGCAGCTTAACAATTTCCTGGTACATGGACGCCCCGCCGCAGACCAGGACCTTTTGAATGCTGAAAGAATTTTCCTGAGTCGAATAATAGAGCAGCGTTTTTTCGATATCGCGCACAAACTCCTCTGTTTCTTTCATCAAAGACTCGTAAATCTCAGAAGGAATTTCATTTGTCTCGTCCATGAGCATTTTATGCAGCGAGGCCGGCGCAACATTATGTTCGTCGGATATTTTTTTAATCACTTCCTCAGCGGCGTAGTTAAGATTCCGCACGAAGGGCCAGCCGCCTTTGCCTTCTATCACCATAGTCGTATGATTATTGCCAATATTCAAAATCGCTGTTCCATGGTCCGGCCCCGGACGCTCTATTTCCAAAAAGCAGTTTAGAAGAGCAAGCGCATCCGCATCCATCATAACACAATTCAGCCTGGCTTTTTTGGCAATCCTCGTGACATTCTTGATTTGTTTATTCGTCGCCGCAACCAGATAGCCGCGAGACCTGTCCGAGCCGTTCGGGATAAGGTGATAATCAACTGCAATATCAGTCGTCGTAAAGGGGCATACCTGCCGTGCTTCGAGCAGTACTGCGGTATCAAGCTCATCATCAGGCAGCGGCGGAAAATCGAAATTGCGTATCGCTATTTCATTGCCGCCCAAAGCACAGACCGCATAGCTGGTATTTACGCCCGCAAGTCGAAGAGCGGTCAGAATCGCTCTTGTTATATTTGCTTCATGCTGGCTTGGAACATCGGAATCGCTGGCGCCTATCTCGACAATAGCTCCGGCTGTAACAAACCAGCCTTTGGCGCTCTTGCGCATCTGAACGAGCTTCACTGCGTAAGTGCCTATGTCTAATCCAACTATGTCCCTGCGCCCAAACTGCATTCTCATTCCTTTGTTACTTTTTCACCACGAAGAACACCGAGATTCACGAAGTTTTTTGTACTTACACTTTTTTTACCTTCGTTGCCTTCGTGGTAAAATCCTTAATTTCAGCGGAATTATAACCGCTTCATGCAAAAAATGCAAACTATTTTACTCGCTAAAAGACATAGTTTTACAAGAAAATAAAATGATTAAATTGGACTGTAGAAATGGAAATAACCCTGTTTAAAGGTCTGATATTTATCCACACAAAACGATGATTAACACAGAGATTATCACGCCTTGTCTTTAACTTCAAAGCGCATAAATGCAAAGAATAAAACAATATCAACTAAATACTAATGATTTTCGACTATTTTAATTCCCCTCTTCCCACCAGCGTTGGATGACATAGCCAGTAAAGAATTTTGATTCTTCAGCCAACGTTAAATCATAATGAAGAATAGCAGAATTTCTAAAATCACAACTTCTCGCTGATATAGAACCAAATATTTCAACACTATTGTTAAAAGTCAAATCGGCATTTGGAGCATAAATAATACCATAAAATTTACCTTCATTACCAAGAGTCCATTTCATTGGTCCATCATCGGGATTACTTGTACCAAATATCTGAAAATATTTAGGTGCAGGATTAGTCGGAGTTGTCAAATTAGTGAATTTAATACCATTTGGTGGTGCATTTAAATTACCATCCAGGAAAATAGTTAATGCAGAGCCGTTTGTTACTACAATCTCTGCTCCCTGCCCTATAATTAAATCACCTGTCACATTAATAACAACTGGTGCTTCCGGATTCGGACTATAAATTTCAAGAACACTACCTGCTGCGATATCAAGATCAGCACATCTTATAATTTGCAAAGGAGTAATCTTTGTTGCTCCATCTATAACAAGGTCAGTTCCAATTGTTTGATGCCCATTTACAGCTATATTATCAATTTTTCCTCCTGTCATCGGTACATATTGATATGCTCCTTCTGCTGGCATTAATGTTCTTGGATCGGTCCAAATATAAGATTCTGAAGGAGAAAAAGCGCCACCTGTTATATCACCAGGATTTTTAGCTTGAAGAACACCATTATTTCCAGTTCCCCAAATTTCTTCGGGAGACAAACCTGTTCCCACAGCTACACTTCCTGTTATTTTAACTCCCAAAGCAAGACCAATCCCGTCATCTTGACCTGGTCCTTTATAAGGTTGTTCTGTTTCACTTCCAACCTCTACAAATAAACCTGCATTTGTTCCACCATAAGTTCCATCATTAGAATCATAAGCATCAATCATTCCTGAGTTTCTCATGTCTATTGAATTTGTTACAAAAAGCGCATAATCAAACATACTAGCATATTCGGTTATCGCATGTACAGTCCTTGTCTCTCGCAAGCTTGTACCCACGGAATCAATTTGAAAATCATTAGTAGCAAGATTATTAATATAAAAAACATATTTAGCATTCATATTTGCAAGAGAAGTCTCTGCGCTTGGAGAAGTTGGAAATGCACCTAATTTTTTAAAATTTAAATTCATCTGGTAAAGAGCATCCATCAAACCTGCATCAGCCGCTATGCGGGCATTTATTGAATCAGTCGAGATAGCGGCATTGACACGGCCGCCAAAACCCATTTGCAGCATACCGAAACCCAGCAAAGCCAGACAAATTCCGATGACCAGAACAAGACCAAGCAGGGAACCTTTCCTGAATTTTCTCGAATATCTTATTTTCGCATTCATTTTATAACCCTCACAAATTCCACTGGAATATTTTAGTTATTCTTTTTTTATTAAGAACTTATTTTTAATCAGGTAATTTGTTATGACGAATCGCAGTAGTCACAACATTCAGTTTCAGAGTGCTTAGCGCATTTTTATTTCCGGGGTTGTTTGTATCATCCAGCGTAAGAGCCATGCGAATAGATGCACTTACAACCGTAAATTCTAATGCGGTTACATTTTTAGCTATTACAGAATCACCTGCTTCTGGTGTTATTGTTGGTGGAGGCCATCCAGTAAAACTGTCCTGTTGAAGTTTCAAATCACTTCCATCCTTATAGAACATGGCATACATTGTTGGGTGATCATTTAATGTTTCGATATTATCAGGATCAGGGTAGAAAAACACAACGAGACTGTCTCCTGCTTCGTTTAAGTCATAATAGTCATAAACAGATTTGCGTACGATTCTATCGAAAATAATTCTTGCTTCGTAGGCATTTCTAACTACCTCGCTTGTTGTTCTGTCAAACATTGTCCTATAATTCCTGTGACCAGCAGCTAAAATACTGACTATGCCAATCATAAGAATAATAGCAGCAAGAACCGTTACTACTAACTCAATGAGAGTAACACCGCTTCTAAAATGTTTATTTTTTACAGCCATATTATTCTACCACATAACTCGCGAATTTTGTCTGGCGTATTAAAAACAGGGTATTGTAATCAAGCGAATTGTCTTTGGAATTTCGGTCCCATGCGACTGCAACATTTAATTCTCTCTTACCATTTGCGTCGTCTTGATATGACATTTTTACAAAATATTGCGTGCCGTTTATCTTTATTCTGTAATTCTTGAAATCATTAGATAAGCCCGGCGGATTGCCTGAAGAAGCTATTTCATCAAACTCCTCAAATTGTATCAATGTATTTGTATCGAAATCAACTTTCGGATTATACTTTGTAGGATCTGTTTCTCCCGACTGCGTTCTCCAACCCTCTATAAGAAGCAGTCCGAGTCTCGATGCGGTTGCCTTCATATCCGCCAAATGCGCATTCACAGCGGTTGCGTACATATAACCGACTGCGCCGATAACGACAATCAGGATGACAATAAGGGAAATCATCACCTCAATCAGCGTTAAGCCTTTATCGCGATTTTTCCCTAATCCTTCCATTTATTCCCCTGTATTTAAAGTTTCTGCAAAATTGAAGCCATACAATCTATAATAACTGCTTAGTTATAAATTATACCCTATTTTTCAGAAAGAAATCAATAAAAAACAATTTTTCTTTCTAAAAAGTAAGCCTGACTTCAATTTTGCAGAACTCAATGCCCTAATCATTGCTTCTATAGTCATGCCATCCGGCCGGAGCGGGAACATACTTGCCGCCAAACCATATATTGCCGGGAAGCACACCTTCAAGCAATCTTTCATCTATAGTATATTTTTTAATATAACCGTCATTACCCACAAGACCGACAACTCCCCTGACTGCTTCGCAGATAGAGCCGTTCAGGATTAAATCATCCTGTATGCCGTTGTATTCTTTTCTGTTTCCTACGTTTTCAGCTCCCCATCCCCCGCCGCCTACTGTAACAGCGGCTATTACTATTGTCGGGTCAGGAAGATAGCGAACAT
Source organism: Sedimentisphaerales bacterium (assembly GCA_016931715.1). Taxonomy (GTDB): domain Bacteria; phylum Planctomycetota; class Phycisphaerae; order Sedimentisphaerales; family Anaerobacaceae; genus JAFGPS01. The sequence goes on along the minus strand of JAFGEF010000170.1, from coordinate 3,240 downwards.
TTGTTGTCATGCTCGCGCCATTTGCTGTCGGAGCATAGGAATGTGTCTTTGCCGCCCCTAAAATCAGGTCATCTACAGGTGAAAGTGTGCCGTAATTATCCGCAAGGCCCGGGTCGATAACTTTTATTACCCGCTGGGAAATCAAGCCAAGAACGTTATCGTTATTTTTATTCGGTACGTAGGTTCCGCCGTGAAGCGCACCGTCAACTATAACAGAATCGGCAATCCAGATTGTGCCGGTCGCTACTATTGTCAGCTTGCCTTTGACAGTCATCTCATTATATTCAGCGCTTCCAATAATAACGTTGCCATCGACAAAAATCTGTCCTCCCGGCTCGCTCGGTATCCCCGCGAATGTCTGGCTAACATAGGTATTTTGCAGCGGGATTGTTACGCTTGTTTCGGTATCAGGTTTATAATGATATGCGTAAATATTGTATTTTTCGTAATGTGTTCCGCCTGTGCCGGGCACTATGCGGTAATCATGGTCGCCCGGAGCAGCGCCCATGACTGTGCAGTTATTGGTTATACGGACATATCCGGTATTCGCCTGCACAAAAAATTCGAGCTGAACCGCGCTTTGCGGATTCGTAAGAGCAGCAGTTCCGGAAGGCGTAAAAATATAAGCTGGATTTGTACTATTGCGGAAGCGGTTCACCTTGCTCTGCACAGCGGCTTCGTTTGTTATTTTAACATCAGGTTGGTCGAACAGAATTCCCCCATCGAAAAATCCCATAACGCCGCTGTATTTATTAGTCATTCCGCTGTATTGAGACTCGCCCATTTCCACCTTTTCCAGAAATTGCGGGCTGCCTGATATATATATATCTCTTGTATCCGGACTGTCTTTCCTGTCGTTAATGTGTATTGGTATATTAATTACTTCACCGCCTGCAAAATGCACTTCAGCGGTAGAAGTCGGGCCGTTCGGCACTCTGCACAAGCCCATGTCCCAGCCGGTGATTTTCTGCATTACATAAACATCGACAACGCGATTTGCCGGACCGCTGTAACCTGTGGACAGAATCCTGTATATCGGTCTTGAGCCGATGAAATCATGGAACATGACCTGGTAATCACATCTTCCGTCCGCAAAATTGATTGAGCCGACCGAGCCGGGCTCACCATTTGCCAGTCCGGTAAGGACATCGTCCTGTTTGCTCATCCAGTAAATACCTTTTTCATAGCCGGCTTCCGCTGCCAGCATAGAAATTGTTTCTCTCTTGAGTTTCATTGCTCGCAATCGCACTCCATAGCAGATTTGCAGCAGCCCGGCGCCAAGCAGAGCCAGAACAACAGCTACTACGAGCACCATAACCAGCGCAAAAGCCTTTCTGCCGCCGGGCATGTTTTCTTGATATGAAGCTTTCATTGTTTTCCTTAATTAGGGCCAGACGTTACGCATTAATGTAGCAGTCTTTACGTGTATCCCTTTATCCTCCTTCGGGTCATAAAGCGTAAGATCCATTTTTATGCAGCCGTTTCCATTTCCGAATTTGTCCTGTGTCGTATGACTGAATACGACAGACTGGACATTCCGGGCAAGTATATATGTGCTTGCCGGATTTAGTTTATTGCCTGAACCATCAACTCCGCCGGGAGGATATGCCCCTTTTTCGGCTCTCAGTTCCCCGTCTTCGACATAAAAGAGCTTGTACGCATTGCCTGTAACATCGGTATCCATGAAGCTGTCCTGCAGTTCTGCGTCCCAGTACCTGAACTCGATTGCGCTGCCGGTAACTACTTCCACAGGATTCAGCGGGTCGGAAGGGAGAACAGGTCCGTCGAAAGTCGAGCCGTCATAATTATAAAGAACATAATCGGATTTATTGGACATCCTGCCTGTCTTGCCGAAAGCGACCATAGTCTCAATGGCATTGACCTGGACATCGCCATAGGCGTATCTATATGTCTTTCCCCAGTTCTTATGGCCTGCAACCATAAGCAGTCCCGCCGTAGCGACCACGATGAGCGAGACCACAACGCCTATTATCAATTCGACAAGCGTGATGCCTTTTGCAAATTTTCGTCTTGTTTTTCTCATATTTTTTTTAGTCCGAGTCTAACCTTGCATAAGTCGAAAGCGTAATAGAAGGGTCATCGGCTGACAAGCCCCCGGGACCATCTTCCCATTGCACTTTAACATTTATCTGGCGCAGCGTTACGCCTGCATCTTCATCTATTTCCACGTCATCGAAGGAAAGCGTCGAATGCAGCTTCACGCCGTCTATGGTAATGGTATAGTAGCTGTAATCTCCGGGGTCAGGCTTTACGAAACCTACGCCGAGTTCTTCGGCATCGTAGTTGATAATATCTTTGGCGCCGTTTGATTTCCAATCCTCAATCAAAAGCTGGCCCGCGCGTGTCGCCGTCAGCTCCGAATGTGCTATGCGGAAGTGCTTTGCGCCGAAGTACTGGTATGAAAGCCCGCCTATACCGAGTATGGAGACTATCGCCATTGCAATTAGAGCCTCGATGAGAGTAAGACCTTTAACGAGATGTATGACTTTTATTGACATTTCTTTCCCATTAAAAGACAGTTTTGTGGGGCATTTTCACCAATCAGGCAAAAAGCCCCACCCCCTGTTAATTTCATTCTCAACTAAATAGGTAGCTGTCCCTATTTATTCATCAAAATAGGTAGCTGTCCCTATTTATTCATCTTCATCAAATGTTGGCGAATAGCCATTATCTGCATCGCAGGTCAAAACAACATCATCCAAGTCAGCAACCTTTGAATTTACCGTTATCTCATAAGATACTTGCCCTTCATCGGTGACATCAACACCAGTAACTGTTGTACCACTCTGCTGGAAGTATTTACCGTCCAACTCGTTAAGCCTGAATCCCAAATCATCCTCTAAATCGGGCGTAGCAGAGAAAGTCGCATCCCCCTCATATTCGGCAGCATAAGCACGTACAGCCGTTGCAATTTGTCCCGCAATTGCTTTGCCTTCGGAACGCTTTGCACGTTCAATACGGCTAATAAGCAGCGGAACGACAATAGCGGCAAGAACCGCTACGATAACGATAACTACCATCAACTCAATCAGTGTAAAACCTTTTCTACTTTTCATGATCTTTTTTCCTTTCAAAAACAATTGAATTAAATACACACACATCTCGCGGAATACGACTCCGCATACAAATTTCTTATTTTTTCTGACACAGATTCCACAGATTTCACAGATTTTTTAATCTTTGCTAATCCGTGTCTAATAATATTTACTTTTTTAAGAG
>JAFGEF010000169.1 GCA_016931715.1 Sedimentisphaerales bacterium | reverse complement strand
GATTTGTACGGTCGTTACAGGCACATCGAGTATTTCGGCGATTTGGCCGTAAGTCAGATTACCTGAATGCTGCATGATAAATACTTCCCGGTATTTTTCAGGCAGCGATTGTATCGCTTTTAATATTTGACTGAGTTGTTCCTGCTCTGCGATGTTTTCAAAGAGCCTGTTTTTTTCATCCTGCCTGTTCTCGATAAATTCTTCATCTAATTGAACAGGCCTGTTTGCTTTTTTTTGCCTGAACCTGAGAGCTTCCCTGCGTGCCAGAACCGCTAACCATGGCTTGAAACGTTCCGGCTCCCGCAGCGAGTCGATTTTATTGATGACCCGGACGCAAATATCCTGCAAACAATCATCGACTTCATCTGTGTTATATACAATGCTGTAAACCAGACCTTTTACCCACGCCCAATTGCGTACCAGCAAAGCCTGCAGAGCATCTTTGTCACCCTTTTGGGCTTCACAAACCAGCGCCGATTCATTTTGCCTTTTTTCTGTCATCATAGTTGCTTTATTTATAAATATAGATACTTTAGAGGCGATGTTCATACATTTTTTTTGAAAAATATTTGTTTTTTTAGTATCTTTTATCGCTCTTCTTTTTAAATAACTTGACAATTAACTAATTATACGGACTAATCATTATTACTTATGAACGATACAGCTATGACAAAACTAACCCGGTCTCAACGAGAGGCCGTGCAGCATAAAGATGGTCCGCTGCTTGTGCTTGCAGGCCCCGGCAGCGGAAAAACCCGTGTTATTACATATAGAATCGCCGCTCTGATAGAATCCGGCGTTCGACCTTATAATATCTGCGCGATAACATTCACCAATAAGTCGGCGGAGGAAATGAGGCAAAGAGCATTTTCGCTCGGCTCCAGCGCAGGAGCGCATATCAGCACTTTTCATTCTTTATGCGTGCGGATTCTTCGGCAATATGCCCAAAAAGCCGGCATAAAGCCCGGTTTCAGCGTTTATGATGAATCCGACCAGGCAAAGTGCGTCAAGGAAGCCATTAGGATGTGTGAGCTTGATACGGCAAGTTTTACGCCGTCAAGGATGCTCGATGCGATTTCCACACTGAAAAACAAACTTGTGGATCCCGCGTTGTTTAAGAGTGAAGCCGACGATTTCTTCTCGAATAAACTGGCAAAGGTATATGAAATCTATCAGAAATTGCTGAGTGAACGGAATGGCCTGGATTTTGATGACCTGCTGATGAAGACTGCTGTTTTACTTAGAGATTGTCCTGAAGTTTGCAATGAGCTGAATCAGCGTTTCAGGTATCTCCTGATTGACGAATATCAGGATACGAACCATGCCCAGTACACGATTTCAAAATATCTTGTTTGTCATCATAATAATATTTGTGTTGCAGGGGATCCCGACCAGTCTATCTATCGCTGGCGAGGTGCGGATATTCGCAATATTTTAGCCTTCGAAAAAGACTGGCCGGCAGCGACTGTTGTCAAGCTTGAGGAAAATTTCCGAAGCGGTGCGAATATTCTGAAAAAAGCCGATAATTTAATCGCATGTAATAAAAATCGAAAAGAAAAGACTCTTATTCCGACGAAGAGTGAGCCGGGCTATGTAGATGTATCATGTTATTCAGATGAAGCGGAAGAAGCACAGATGATTGGCGAGAAGGTAAAAGAATTAGTCGCCAAAGGACACTCTTTAAAAGATATTGCTGTTTTTTATCGTGTTAATGCGATGAGCCGCATAATCGAGGAAGCTTTCTTTCGTAATAATATAAAATATCAAATCGTTCGCGGTGTGGAGTTCTACAGGAGGAGAGAAATAAAGGATATTCTGGCTTATCTTAAAGTTTTAGTCAATCCTGATGACGAGGTTTCGCTTTTAAGGATTATCAACACACCCGCCCGCGGCATAGGAAAAGTTACAGTTGAGAAAGTCAAAAGCTTTGCATCAGATAACAGGATTTCTTTTTTCGAGGCGCTGAGAAAATCCGGGCAAATCAAGACGCTTCCATCCGGTGCGCAGGCAAAGCTTGCTGTTTTGCACAATATGCTCTTGCAGTTTCAAAAAGATGTTTCCGGAAAAGCCGCAACTGTTGCAGAACGAGTCTTTAAAGAATCAGGTCTTGAGCAGTCTTATCATTCCGAAGGTGCGGAAGGTCAGGATGCAATTGAAAATGTCAATGAATTGATAAACGCGGCGTCAAAATTTGACCAGCAGTCAGCGGATTCGACACTGCTTGATTTTCTTCAGCAAATATCACTTTTCAGCGATGCGGATTCCTATGATACTTTGAGCGAATGCGTCGCACTTATGACGCTTCATGCTGCAAAAGGACTTGAATTTGAAAATGTTTTTATCGTTGGTCTCGAAGAGGGCATACTGCCGCATGAGAGAGCGAATTATAATGACAATGAGGACGAGCTTGAAGAGGAACGAAGGCTCTTTTTCGTGGGTATAACACGGGCAAAAGCGGGCCTGTACATCAGTTATGCCAAATATCGAACTATTCATGGCCAGATGCTCAGGTCGGTGCCTTCGCAGTTTTTATATGAGCTTGATTCTGATTTTGAAAAGAGCTCAGAGTCATCGGAATTTCAGGACGAGGAGTTTTCCGATTTGCAGGATGAGCAGGAAGAAATGCCCGAATTTGAGCTTGGTCAGCTTGTCAGGCACGAATCTTTCGGGCTGGGAAGGGTAAAAAAGTTTGTCGATATGGGCGCCAATAGTATTATTCAAATTCAATTTAATACTGGGCAGACTAAATCATTGATGTTAAAATATGCAAATCTTTCAAGGGTTGATAATTAAAGGTAAAAGTTCAGTTATGATGGACAAATATTGATGTTAAGGATGATTTAACATGAGCAATTCGAAAATAGGATTATACTATAAAAATGTCATGGCGGATATCATCGGCAGCGAACATGGCATTACCAGTCAGCAAATGGATGATTTAGCAAAAGAGACTGCTCCATTAATCTCGAAGCTTAATGCGGAACGGAATGAAGGTAAAACTCCTTACAGGGACCTTCCGTATAAGACGGAAATCAGTCAGGACGTACAGGATTTGGCTTCCCGATTCGAGGAAGAATGCGAGAATCTTGTCGTATTGGGCATAGGCGGCTCGGCTCTCGGCAGCATAGCTCTGCAAACTGCACTGAATCCTTACATGTATAATCTCGACTCGGTGCAGAGAGAAGGTCCTCGTTTATTTGTATTTGACAATGTCGATCCGCAGCAGTTCGGCTCGTTTCTGGACTGGACAAGCGACAAGCTCGAGAAAACAGTTTTTAACGTAATAAGCAAATCCGGTCGTACATCGGAGACCGCCGCGCAATTTATGATTGTCTGTCAAATGCTTTCGGATATTCTCGGCGCCGAAAGCCTGCGTGACCATGTTGTGGCAACTACCGATGCGAAAAAAGGTACGCTGCGCACAATTACAGACGAATTAAGACTGCGATGTCTCGAAGTTCCTGATGGTGTCGGAGGCAGATTCAGCGTTCTGAGCGCAGTCGGACTTTTCAGTGCGGCGATGTGTGGGATTGATATCGATTTGCTGCTTGAAGGCGCAAGAGACATGGATAAAAGGGTAAGCGATACGAATTTCTCGCAAAATCCTGCGGCAATTAACGCCGCTATCCAGCATCATTTTTATAATCGCGGTAAAAATATTTCAGTAATGATGCCTTATTGTTATGCACTGAAAGATTTATGCGACTGGTACAGGCAGCTCTGGGCTGAAAGTCTTGGAAAAGAAGTCAACCTTAAAGGCGAAAAAGTTTTTGTTGGCCCGACTCCGGTAAAAGCGCTCGGCACAACAGACCAGCACAGCCAGGTGCAGTTGTATCGTGAAGGTCCGAATGACAAATTATTCACTTTTCTTCAGGTTGATAATTTTGATAAGGACATTGAGATAAGTCCTGCGCCGGATTGTGCTCCGGAGCTTGGTTTCCTCGCAGGAGCAAATTTAAGCAGGCTTCTTAACAGTGAAAAAGCAGCAACAGAATATGCGCTTTTGCAGAGCAAACGTCCCTGTCTGACAGTTCACTTCGATAAAGTTGACGCATACAGTGTGGGACAGTTCATATACTTGTATGAGGTAACGACATCTTTTGCCGGAGCTTTGTTTGATATTAATCCTTATGACCAGCCTGCTGTCGAGCTTGGCAAGGAAGCCACATTTGCTCTTATGGGTCATCCTGATTACCAGGATTTGGCTGCGAAAATCCAGCCTGTAAATAATATCGATGAAAAATTTATGGTTTGATTGATTTATATAAGTTCATTTAGAATTTTTTCTGCATACGAGGAGCAAAAATGGATTACGCGGTAATAATGGCAGGAGGCAGCGGGAAACGATTATGGCCTCTGAGCCGGGAGAAGCGGCCAAAGCAGGTATTGAAACTTCTTGATGGAGAAACGCTGCTTCGCCGGTGTTTCGAGCGACTGAAACCAATATTCGATATACGAAATATCATTGTTCTTACGAACGCGGGCTATGTTGATGTAGTCAGCGAAAATCTTACCGATTTGGTTCTTGATAATATAATCGCCGAGCCGGCAGTTCGCGATACTGCAGGAGCTATCGGACTGATTTCAAGCATACTGAATAAATATGATTCCGATGCAACGATTGCGGTAGTTACCGCCGACCAGATAATTAAGCCTGACGAAGTTCTTCAGCAGGCTGTTAAGGATGCTCTTGTTTTCGTAAATAAAAATCCTGAAAAAATGGTTACATTCGGAATCAAGCCTACATTCTCAAGCACGCTGCTGGGCTACATCAAATGTTCGGACGCCCGAAAAGTTCAGGGCTGTCAAAACAAAATATACTCAGTCGAAGCATTCAGGGAAAAGCCGGATGAAGAGACAGCGAAACAATATCTTGAAGACGGAGGGTATTTCTGGAATTCAGGCATGTTTGTCTGGAAAGCGAAAACAATCCTCGCGAATATAGAGAAGTTTTTGCCGGAAGCTGTCGAGCCTTTGGCAAAAATCCGCTCTGCATGGCAAAGTACCAGCCAGCAGCAGGTTCTGAAGGAGTGGTTTGTAAGGCTGCCCAAAATCAGTATTGATTATGCGGTTATGGAAAAGGCGGAAAATATTTATGCCATCAAGCTGGATTGTTCCTGGCTTGACATGGGTTCTTTCGCCGCACTGGCTGATGTTATCACTTCGGATAAAAATAATAATATTGTAGTCGCCGAAAAAAGCGAGCTGCTTGATTGCAGCAATGATATCATTGTTACCGAAGACAAGGGACATCTAATCGCTGCCATCGGGCTGGAGAATATGGTTATTGCTCACAGTCCTGATGCTACTTTTGTATGCCCTGTAGGCCAGACACACAGGATAAAAGAGCTGCTTGAATTAATACAGAAAAATAAAGGTGATAAATACCTTTGAGATACCTTGCAATAGATTATGGTTCCAGGCGCACAGGCCTGGCGATTTGCGACCTGAGCGAGACAATAGTTTCTCCTCTTGCGGTTGTTGATTCCCGGAAGGGGCTTTTTGAAAAGATAATAAATATTATCAAAACCGAGAACGTTGAAGCTGTTGTAGTCGGTTTACCTTTAAACATGGATGACTCTGAAGGTCCGCAGGCGCAGCTTACCGAGAAGTTTGCAGAGCGTCTGAAAAAAGAATTGCAAATCCCTGTTTATTTACAGGATGAACGTTTGAGCAGTTTCGCCGCAGAAGAGAAACTTGCTCCGGCTCAATATACAAGAGGCAAGAAAAAGAAACGTCTTGACGCCATAGCCGCCGCAGAAATATTAGAGGTTTTTCTCCAGCAGAAAAAAACGGACAATCAAACCCGCCAATAAGATTTTCTTTCCGGTCAGATTCTATAATTAAAATCTCCACAAAAGCTGGAGGCCAACTTCTGTTGTGCTGTTTGCCGGTTCATAATAGTAATATGGCGGGATATACTTATATTCTGATTCGTCTATGTTCCAGTAACGAACAAACGGCTCTATTGTCAAAACTCCTTTATTCGTTTTATTTTGGAGCCTGAGAGAGGCACGTAAGCCGTATCCTGTATTCTGGCGATTTTCAATATCCGGATCTCCCACGTCGCTCATATCACTTTTTTGTATGCCGCGAGCTAAGAAATCAGCTTCTAATTTACAGCCCCATGCCCAGTTGTTCTCGAATTTGCCGTCAAGCTGATATGCTATCGGAATATAAATATAATTAGATTCCCTTTTATAGCCGGCCGGGTCAAAAGAGCTGTCATCTGTTGAATATCGATATCCGACACCCGTATAAATCGATGCGAGCCAGCTCTCATCAGGCGCGTCTAATCCGAATAAAAGCCTTGCCTCATAAGCATCGTATCCGATATCATCTACTTTATACGGCGTTCCATTCTGAAGTGCGCCGTCATAATCGGCATCTCCGGACGCAAACCTGAATTCCGCACGTAATGAGCCTCCCGATTCAGGTATAGGCTCATTTGGCGAGTCCGGTACCCAGCCTCGATATGTATAATTAAATATTCCGCCGTAAAATATGCCTTCGTCTTTGATTCCCGATTCTTTATAAGTGAAAGAGTATATTTCCGGCCCAATCTCTATGGAGTGTCTCTGTAATCCCATGTTCAAACCTGAAATAGTTATCCCTGGAGATACAGATTTTATTTCGGCAGAAGGCTCGTTCGGCTCATTTGCTTCGCTTGCCTCAGCGGCTCTAAGTTCTTTTGTGACTGTTTTAGCGGTTGTTTCATTTGAATCTGAAAAAGCCGAAACGTTCCTGCAAAGTTCCGGTGTGAAACAGAAAAGACAAGCTGATGCTGCAAAAAGAATTGTTCTGAAAAGTGTTTGTGACATTTTATTGTATTCCTTTAATAATGGACAGTATTGTTATAAATCGAATTCAGCGATAACTGGTGTATGGTCGCTGGGACGCTCTGCCTGGCGCGGTTTTTTGTCGATATAACAGGCGGAGCTTTTATCAGCCAAAGGTTTGGTTGCCATAATATGGTCGAGCCTCCAGCCGAGATTATTTTTAAAAGTATTTCTCATCCTGTAATCCCAGAATGAGTATTGTCCGGCTTCCTTGCAGTGCTTTCTGAAAACATCCACCAAGCCCCAGTTCATAACTTTTTGCAGGGCTTTATGAACATCCGGATGGAAACAGACATGGACGAGCAGGCTCACCGGGTCGTACACATCTATCGGCTCAGGAGCGATATTTAAGTCCCCGACCCAGATAATGAAATCTGTCGGCTCAAAATGCGAATCGAAGAAATTCAGCAGCCTGTCAAACCAGTTCAGCTTGTATTCGAATTGCTCTGATTCGGGCATATTTCCCTGCGGAACATAAGTATTTACAATTGTTACGCCGTGAATTTGCGCCGTAATCAGGCGGGGTTCGTCTTTAGGTTCTTTGTCGAAGCCGTATCTTACATTTTCAGGTTTTTCTTTGCTGAATATCGCCACGCCGTTATAAATCTTCTGCCCCTTGAACACGTATTTATAATTTATCTCGTCAAACGCCTGTCCCGGAAAATCATGGTCCTGGACTTTTGTTTCCTGAACACATAAAACATCAGGCTGATTTTCCACAAGCCAGTTAGTAACTATCGGCAGCCTGGCACGCAGCGAATTGACATTAAAACTTGCTATTTTCATTTTTTTACCGTTCATTAGTAAAATAGTAAAAGATATGATATTGTTGCGTATAAAACAGGGATTGTCAAGCCATTATAGTTTTCTTTCATTTCCTGAAATTTTCTTATTTTAAAAAATTTCTGTTTTGATTTAAGTGAATCATCCGATTAATATATTGTTGAGTAAAAAAACAAACATTTAATTTTTTGCTTATGAAAGGACGTCAAAATGTGCAAAACTTGCGGCTGCAGTTCCGGTAAAAAAAGCACCAAAAAAACACCAGTAAAAAAAGCCAAAAAAGCCACAAAAAAGAAATAGCTTTTAACTCATCAAAGTTATTTCCGGCGTTTCAATTACGCAAGTCAGGGTAATGAAAAAGCGTCTTGATGAAAAATCGGGGCTTGACATATATAATTTTTGTACTATAATAGATATTAGTATTTATAATTATTGATTAAATCAGGTCCCGGCAGGGGATGTATTTGTTTTTTATGGAACAGAAAATTATATATTCGTTAATATTTGAGCTATTTGTAAGTATATACGCGTTTATTCCATAACGCGCCGGCTTATTTTGTTTAATAACAAGCCGGCTTTCGCCGGTTTTTTTTTGCGCTTAATAATTATGGATAGAAAACAGAACTTTAGGAAATACTATATAACCAGAACGTGAAAATAAGTATGAATAATCTTGTTTCTTACTGATGAATTTTACCTTCATCCCGGATAGTTATGCTGTTTAGCAGGGAGTGTTACTATGAAAAATAATACAATTCACATAACAAACTATGACAAAAAAAGGCTTTTGGAAATTCTCCAAAAAGCTCTTCTTCAGCCTAAAGAGGACACCGAGTTGTTAAAACAGCTTCAGAGAAGGCTCAATAATGCTTCTGTGATTTCCCAAAAGGGAACTCCGCCTTATTTGGTGACAATGAACTGTCATGTCGGCGTTACCGATTTGGATGAAAATAAAGATATGGATTTCTGGCTTGCTTATCCAGATGAGGCTTCTTCTGAAAATGATAAACTTTCGGTCATTTCTGATATCGGAATAGCGGTTTTAGGTTTGAAGGTCGGCGATGAAGTTGAATATGCGGATGAAAGTAAAATAAAACGGTTGCGAATTGCTCGTATATACTACCAGCCGGAAGAAAATCAGCATTATAAGTTGTAACGGGGCATGAATGAAAGTGTGCTTTTAGCAGGGATTTGACAAATACCCAGAGAATTTCAGGAAGAATATAAAATTATTTATAGTCCTGCATGGAAGCATGTTATTTTACTTCAGTTCCGGGATCGATGAAAACTATATCTTCGGGGATTGCAACTACATCGCGATGCTCGGGGCCGAGGAGCTTTTTAATTTCCCTGCTGTGCTTTCCCGCTAATTCTTTTAGCTGGGCGCTTGTGATGCTCGTGACTGCCTTGACATTATCATTTATCATAACGACGTCACCGGCATTGAAGGAGCCTTTCACGTTAGTAACGCCGCTGGGAAGAAGACTTTTATTGTTCCTGATTGCCTGCATAGCTCCGGCGTCGATAAAGATTGTTCCCGTCGCAGCGCTGTTGAGAATCCACCTCTTGCGATTGGAAAGCTTGCGTTTGGGTAGAAAAATCGTGCCTATTACCTCGCCATTTATAATTCTGGCGATAACGTCTTTTTCCTGTCCGTTTGCAAGAACGATTCTGCAGCCGGCGTTGGAAGCGATTTTCGCCGCTTCGAGCTTGGTCTTCATTCCCCCTGTGCTGTGAATGCTCCCTTTGTCACCGGCACTTTTGAGAATGCTTTCTGTAATCTCGAAAACTGTAGGTATCGGCTTTGCGTCTGGAAATTCCCTCGGATTTTTATCATACAGTGCGTCAATGTCACTCAGCATAATCAGGAGGTCTGCGTCTATTTTGCTTGCGACCAGCGCGCTTAGTTTATCGTTATCACCGAAAGCCGTACCGATTTCCGCAGTGCTGATGCTGTCGTTCTCATTTAAGATTGGGACAACGCCGATATTTATTAATGCCTCGATTGAATTGCGAAGGTTCAGGTACGTTTTGCGATTGCTTAAAACCTCGGCTGTCAATAGAACCTGTGCGACAATTATATTATAGCGCAGAAACGCCTTTCTATATTCAGCCATCAGGAGTGGCTGGCCTATTGCGGCACACGCCTGTTTCATATTCATTTCCTTCGGCCTGGAGACAAGCTTGAGCTGGCCTGCGCCCATGCCGATAGCTCCGGATGTGATTATTACAACCTGCTTACCTGCAGCCAGGAGCGAACTGACCTGCCTGGCTATCTTGCTGACGTAAGCCGTATTTACGCCCGAATCTTTCGTCAACGTACTTGTGCCGATTTTTATTACTATCCGTTTTGCTTTCTCAAAATTTCGCATTGTTTAGTCGTTAGCCTTTAGTATTCAGTCATTAGTAGGATGCAATAAATCGCACCACTTTGCCATAAATTTTACGACAAAGCTCGATTTATTGCAATAGCCTGAGTTTTTTAAAAGAATCCTTTGACATACATATGATTCCGGTGTAATTTGAAAATAAAGAACAAGCGGCTGGTTGGTTTGCCGATATTTTTAGAGGATGAAGTAATTTGGAGATAGAATCATGCTAAGAGAAAACAGGCTTAGGAATCGACTTGACAGAATAGAACATCAATTATTTCAGGCAAATATATCACTCCTGGTTTTAATAGCTATATGTTTGCTGGGCTTTACAGGTATATTGGGACCCGCATTAGTGGTACTTTTCTGGGTAGGTCTGGTTATTGGATTTATTTATCTTGTAATTGCAATAATCGGTAAAATTATGGCAAAAAAAGCTAAAGAAAGAATGGATAAGAAATTTCAGGAAATGATTGATAAATAAAAAACGGAACATCAAAAGCAGGGAATATAAAATCAGTTGTAGTATATGGTAGTAAATATGGAATTTTTTGAAGAACAGTTATCACAAATTATACCTTTAGCCGTAAAGTGGGCACAAGAAGGCGAGTGTTTCGCCCTTGAAGATGGCCGTCCTCTTGAACCTGATGAGCAGGAAGATGCGCATCAGGCAGGTGTTCTTTACCCGGAAAACATCAGGATATGTTTTGTTCGTGACATACCAAGACCGGTTAAGGGTGTGCTTGCGGAAGCCAATCAGTCACTTAATTTTATAACCGATACGACCGCAGGCTTGACGCTTAATTACGGCATATTTATAAAAAGGAGTTGTCAAAACGACAGGTACCTTTATTTTCACGAGTTTGTTCATGTGTCACAATACGAGAGTCTGGGAGGGATAACACAATTTCTGAATCGGTATCTTAGGGAATGTGTCGAACAAGGTTATGAGAATTCGGCTCTTGAAAATGAGGCTGTTAAAAAAACAGAGAAATTTAAAAATCAGCATGAGACTAATGGACCTAACGAACCTGAAGAGTTTTAAGAAAAATTCAATATCACTTTAATTACTCTGGTTCTCAGCAAAAACGAATGAAAGAGCTATTTACAATCGGACACTCGAATCACTCGATGGAGCGATTTTTTGAGTTGCTTGGTTCGCAAGGGATAGAAGCTGTTGTTGATGTGAGGTCTGCGCCTTACAGCAGATACTGTCCGCAATATAATAAAGATGCTTTGGAGAAGTCGCTGAAAAGCAGAGATATTGAATATATATTTCTTGGCAAAGAGCTTGGAGGAAAAAGAAATGAAGAAAATTGCTATGTCGATGGTAAGGTGAAATTTGAGCTTATCGCCAGGCTGCCGATATTTCAGGTAGGACTTGAGCGAGTAATACAAGAAACCGGGAAGCACAAAGCTGCATTAATGTGCGCTGAATCCGAGCCTTTAGATTGTCACAGGACAATTCTCGTTTGCAGGCAGTTGAAAAAGAGTCAGCCTGATTTACAAATTACTCATATTCTTAGCGATGGAACAACTGAATCACACGAAGAATCATTACAGCGGCTTATAAGACAATACAAACTCCAACCTGAATTATTTTCAAACTCTGACCTGATTGAAAAAGCGTATGATTTACAAGCGGAAAAAATGGCTTATAGAAAATAGTAGTTTGTCGTTAGTATTTAGTCGCTGGTCGATGGCGAATAGTGTTTGGTAATAAGTGATTCATTTATTAAGAGGATTAAATTATGGACGAAAATACAACTGGGAAAATTAAAAGTTTCAGGGACTTAAAGATTTGGCAAAGAGGCATTCAGCTTGTTGAAGAAATCTACAGTTTAAGTAAATCTTTTCCAAAAGAAGAAATCTATGGTCTGCAAAGTCAAATAAGACGTTCAGCCGTTTCAATACCATCCAATATTGCTGAAGGTTTTGCAAGACTCCATAATAAAGAATACAGGAATTTTCTATATATAGCTCTGGGAAGCTGTGCGGAATTAACAACACAAATTATAATTGCAGCACGATTGAATTATATCGAGCATACAAAAGCTGATAAAACAATATCAGAGATTGAAGAAATCAGCAAAATGACAATGAATCTCATCAAGAAACTAAATACCAACGACTAATGACTATCGACTATCTTTCTGTGTGTAAATTTTTTTGCGTTGGTGCCGGAGTAATCAGAAACTGTTTGGCCGGAGCCTATTAGTTTGTATTTATAAATAACAAGTCCTTCGAGCCCTACGGGGCCGCGGGCGTGGATTTTGCTTGTGCTGATTCCAACTTCCGCGCCTAAGCCGTAGCGGAAGCCGTCGCTGAAACGCGTGCTGCAATTCGAGAATACGTTTGCCGAATCGACTAACGACATGAATCGTTCGGCTTTGTCTTTCTTCGATGTAACAATCGTATCGGTGTGTTTCGAGCCGTATCTGTTTATATGTTCGATAGCTTCGTCGAGGCCGTCAACGACTTTTATCGAAATGATATAGTCGAGATATTCGGTTGACCAGTCTTTTTCGGTTGCGGGCTCGATGTCGATAATATCAGCGGATTTCTCGCAGCCTCGCAGCTTGCAGCCGTTCTTTTCCAGAGCGGTTTGTACTTTCGGCAGGAATTTCCTGGCGATTTTTTTATCGACGAGCAGAGTTTCCGCGGCGTTGCAGACCGCAACGTACTGGCACTTGGAATCGACTGTGATTTTTATCGCCATATCCAAATCAGCGTCACCATCGACATAAACATGGCATATCCCATCGGCGTGTCCCAGAACGGGAATGTTCGTATTATTCATAATATATCGCACGAATTCGTTCGAGCCGCGGGGGATGATAAGGTCGATGTATTCATCGAGAGCGAGCATTTTTGCGACGTCTTCGCGTGTTTCGAGCAGTTGAATCCAGCCATCGGGCAAGCCTGCATTTTCACCAGCCTGAGCGATTGTTTCAGTAAGAATGCGGTTTGTTTTAGCCGCTTCGCTGCCGCCTTTTAGCATGACTGCATTGCCGCTCTTGAGGCATAAAGTGGAAATTTGCACGAGAGCGTCTGGTCTGGACTCGAACACTATGCCGATAACACCGATAGGGCAGGTTACTTTATAAAGCGTCAGCCCTTTGTCAAGCTCTGTTGCTGCCAGTGTTTTTCCGACCGGGTCTTCGAGCTTTATCAGGCTCTCTATACCCGCGATAACCTGTTCGATTTTGGATTCATCGAATTTGAGGCGTTTGAGCAGAGGAGCGGCTAAATTATTCTTCTGAGCTGCCTCCATGTCCTGTTTATTGGCTTCTATAATAGCCTTGCTGTTTTGCTGCAAAGCCTTTGCAATTTCGGAAAGAGCATTGTTTTTTGCGCTGGATTTTACCGCCGCAAGGGTTATTGACGCCTCTTTCGCTGATTTTGCAATATCGTTTATATTCATTTTTTTTATTTCCTGTTGACTAATTTATATTGATTAATTATTATGTGATTGTAAATTATCCTTGCCGTATAGGCAACAGGAATTGTGCCATGGGCATCTTGCCCATGAAACATGGCCAGGATGGCCATGCCGCACAGATATTTGCCTGCGGGTGTAGCTTAGGGGTAAAGCTCCAGCCTTCCAAGCTGGCTACGTGAGTTCGATTCTCATCACCCGCTTCTTCCTTCATTTTGTCTCATTTTGATGCGTTTTTGTTATTGTTATTTTATTTGCAGTCTGGCATGTAAATAAAAAAGAAATAACCTCAAATAATTCAGCCTGATTTTATTGATTTAAGGCGATCATATTTAAATCCGTTGCAGGAATTGCTTGCTAAGATTATAATACCTCTGAAATATATTCCATATTAATCAGTTTCAATATTTTTTATGAAAGGAATGTAAACAGATGAAAAAACAAATCAAAAACTTCAACTTATGTATCGGTTCGTTTATAGCGGCGTTGCTTTTAATTTGTGCAGCCGCCGGTTGTGCCGGTACGCCTGCTGTACCTGAAACACCTGTTACTCTTAAGGACGCTTACAAAGATTATTTCAAAATCGGCGTAGCTATCAACCGCCTTGTTGCAACAGGCCGCACGGATGTTCAGGCTGACAACGCCAGGCGTACACCGGAACTGCTCGAGAAGGATATTGCACTGGTTAAGAAGCATTTTAATGCTATCGTTAATGAAAATGACCTGAAACCGATCCTAATCCATCCGAATCCGGGCAAGGACGGTTATGTATTTGAATTTGGTGATGCGTATGTGAAGTTCGGCGAAGACAATAAAATGTATATAACCGGACATACACTTCTCTGGCACAGCCAGGTTCCAAATTGGTTTTTCCAGGGTACAGAGACTCAGGGAGCATCAAATGTTTCTGCTGTCGGGATGCAGGTTTTTGCACAGGCGGCACCAGAGGCCGGCGCAACAGGAACTCGTGGTACACGTGGTGGTCGCGGCGGCGGTGCCGGCTTCGGTGGTGGTATGGGTCGTGGCGGTTTCAGCGGACCACGCGCAACACGTGAGGAATTAATTGAGCGTATGCGTGACCATATTCACACAGTAGTTGGCCGCTATAAAGGTAAAGTCAAGGTTTGGGACGTTGTGAACGAAGCGATTGGTGATGGCAGTGCGACTTACAGAAACACACAATGGATACAAATCATTGGTGAAGACTTCATTCCTATGGCATTCAAATTTGCTCACGAAGCGGATCCTGATGCGATTCTTCGCTACAATGATTACGGCCTGGAAAACAAAGCCAGACGTGATAAGCTGAAAATAATAGTTAAGGCGATACGGGATGCAGGCGCTCCTATTCATGCTATTGGCACACAAACGCATATCAATGCCAATACCACATTTGAACAAATGGACCAGGCTCTTACCGACCTGGAATCTCTTGGTCTGCCAATTCACCTTACAGAACTTGACATGAACGCAGCGCAAGGTGGTCAGCGTGGTACTAACGCGAACATCGAAGGCGCAGCCGCACGAACTGAAGGAGGTTTGATTAGCGAAGCTGATAAACGTCAGTCCGAAGCATATGCAAATCTTTTCAGAGCGCTTATCAAGCATAAGGATTCGGTTGACCTGGTCGTGTTCTGGGGTGTCAATGACGCGGTCTCATGGCTCGGACGTGCTAATCCTCTGCTATTCGATGGCGAGGATAATCCAAAACCTGCTTTCGACGCGGTCATGAATGTTGCCATTGAAGCGCAAAAGAACAACGATTACAAAAATTAATCACAATGGTACGCTTCTCTGGCTTTTAGAGTTGCGTATTTCTGAATAACTAATTTTGATAAAATATCCACCCGCAATCAGCAGGTGGATATTTTTTTATACGGTAGGGTGTGCTGTGCACACCAATTTTAAAAGAAGGTGTGCACAGCACACCCTACAAAAACTTTCTCTAATATATTGAAAGCTGCCGAAAGATTCTTCCAATTCAAACAAGTTCCGACGTTGTATGTGCTTTCTTTAAGGCACCCGATTCAACATACCTCTGGTTTTGAGTAAATGCGCTTGTAGTTCCATTGGAAGAAAGCAAATCATTTTCTATTGGTTTATCGAGGCGTATTGTTTCTGAATCATTTGGAGATGATAAGAGCAATACTTTATATGTTTTACCTTCTTCACGTAATTGATGATCTAATAAAAATTCGACTAAATTCTCTAATTTACCTGAATGAAAACCTCTTCTCATTTCGACACATTCCCATGCCTCAAGTATCTTAGGAACTAACTCATGTATTTTATTATGATGGTAGAAAGCTAAATAATTCACTGACCTAAACGAACGATTCGCCTGACAGACATATGCATTAAATTCATTATATTCTGGCCATGCGTGTCTTGCAGGGATAACTAATGTGTCTTTTTGTGATTTGATAAGATTTTCTTTTTCAAGCATTGCTTGCAGTTCCCGAAGCAGGAAAGCTTCCCTTTCTGAAATTACAGCTCTGTTATCATCGAGTAATTCATTGATTGCTTGGTCGAGAGATGCGAAGGAAGACCATGTGACTCGACGATCTCCAATTTCCTCAATTATTGTCGGCTGTTTTGTATCGGGAGTTAAAATCAGCAATGCCTGAGTTGTTTCCTTGCTATTGTCAAATCTTGAAAGATGTCGTTGGAGTTGTTCTATTTTAATAGAATTTGGTTTTATTTTGGTTTCTATTAGCAATTTGAAACTACTAATAATTTCTGCATCTGGAATCCCCTCATTTCCCTTTGAAGGTTGATTTTGGAATCTGATTAATTCAAATTCAGATTGTTCAAGTAAGGCGGCTATGATTTGTTCACAGCGATTTAAGGCTAATGACTTCAATACAGCTAAAATAGAAGCTGTAACTCGATTTTCTCCTGTTTTATATGTTGAAAAGATACTATCCACCATTGTTGAATCCTATTAAATAAATGAGTATATAAAGCATATAGTTTTACGCCTGAAATAAATATAAAATAAATATGAGAAAATGTCAAAACTATTCGAGCTTAGGGAGTTAAGAAGGTAGTTTAAGACTTTGTCATACCCGTGAAAACGGGTATCCAGTTTTAAACTCTGGATTCCGCATCAAGTGCGGAATGACAAGTCGTTGCGTGTCATTTTTATGGCATAATAATGACAGGTGGGGGGATTGTGGTATATAAAAAAAGAAATCCTCGGATTGTTTAATTAATCCGAGGATTTTGGGTGTTCAAATAATATTTTACAGGGTATTAGTCTGCGTAGGGATTGTATTTGATTTCGCCTGTTTTCTGGTCGCGGGAATAATGTTTGAAGAACTCCCATGCGATTTTGCCGTATTCGGGGTAAAGAGCGTGCTGGAGATTCTCAGTATAAGACACTGCGACCATAGGTACGCCTTTGTCATCGTTGATATACCAGCGGTGAGTATTATATTCGCCATTGCTCAATATGCGAATCATCCTGTCGGCTTTAAAGCCGCTAATCGGATATGTTTTGAAATCGTACTGAATTGTCTTCATGCCGTTGTAGCCTAAGAACATGTTAATCTGGCTCTGGTATCCAGTTGCGATATTACCGTTGACCTGGTCGAAAGCGCCGCCCAAATCGAATGAGGAAGTTGTAAACATAACAGGTAAACGTGCCTTCTTTAATTTTTCCTGCTGTTCCGGTGTGCCGGTATAACCTGCGGCTGCCATTGGTACCGCCGCGGCAAACAGAGAAGGTTCCCCATTGATGGCTTGTAACGTTGCCGCTCCGCCCATCGAGTAACCCAATACATATACACGAGACGGATCCAGCGCCGGGTATTTTTTGAGCATGTACTTCACTAATAGAGGCAGGTTTTGAGGTAACTGCCCTGTGCTCTGGCTGTCAGATGCGACTATCGCGAAACGCTCTTTGCCCGCTAATGGAAGAATACCGATTTCT
The DNA here is from genome assembly GCA_016931715.1 of Sedimentisphaerales bacterium. Classification (GTDB taxonomy): domain Bacteria; phylum Planctomycetota; class Phycisphaerae; order Sedimentisphaerales; family Anaerobacaceae; genus JAFGPS01. Next base: position 7,852 of record JAFGEF010000169.1, on the reverse strand, counting down.
TCTGTGAACTGGCGAGGGTCGTCTCCGCCGCCGTGATTGGAGAGAATCAGCGGAACAGTTTTTTCCGGTACAGTATTGTTGAGAACTTCTTCAGGTACATATTCGAACCATGTCACGTTCTGGACAGTATCCATTAATGATTCTCCTATGCGGTCGATTACAACAATGCCGTCCATTGTTTTGCCGTTGATTACAGCGTTGCGTTCACATAGTGACAGAGGAGCCTGGTCCATGCTGTAACCCTGATATGGTGTCGAGGCACTATGAACTCCCGGTCTGGCGACAGGGACACGCATTGCTTTGATGAACAGGTTATGATAAGCATCGTTGATGTATTTCGCAACGTCAGGATTATCATTCCTGGCGACAACTACTCTCTTGAGCGGTAATGACTGGTCGAAGTATGCTTCTATGTCGCCAATTTTTTCGTATGCGTTTGTGTTGTTTGCTTTTTTGTATAGTTCGACAGCTTTTTCAGAAGCATTGACGAGATAAACAGGGACATGAGCTGCTATTTCGCGGCCGGTATCAATATTGCCGTTAATCAGGAGCATACCTGCGATTCGGCTGACATAGTCGATTGTTCCGGCGATGTAGTTGTTCAGAAAAGTTGCTCCGCCATCGATTCCGATTACGTAAGTGTAACCGAATCCGCCGAAGTATTCAGCGTCACAATAGCTGGCTCCGCCGCCTCCCATCATGCCACCCATGCCACCACGGGCACCACCGCGAGTTCCACCCATAGCTGGCATACCACCGGCTGCGCCGCCAGGAGCGCCGCCCATAGGAGGCATTCCGCCACCTGCGCCGCTGCGAGCACCACCCATTCCGGGCATTGCTCCACCTCTATCACCGCCGCGAGCGCCACCCATTGGCATGCCGCCGGCTCCGGCCTGGCCGGAACTTTCTCTTGCCTTCTGAGCAAAGATTGCAGTCTGGATTGCGTAGTAGTTTTTCTGGTCACTTGCGCCGAAAGCTCTGCCATTGGCCGGAGTGGCAAGGATTATGCTTCCAGTTACACCGTTAACAATTTCGATTAAGCCCAGGTTGTTAAGGTATTGCTTCGCTTCGTCTTTACCTGCGAAAGTTTTCTCTGCGAATACGAGAATGTCAGTATTGAGTCTTGCGGCTGCGTGTCCGCCATAGAGGTTCGGCGACCTGTAAATGTATGTGGTTCCCTTCGGGTAATTGTCAAGAGCAGGATGAGACTTATAGGTTCCCCTGTTGCCGCTGATTTTTGCTACAGCGTTAGGACCGTTTATTCGGGCTTCTTCGAGAGTCTCGAAAGTTGCTTCGTTACCCTGTCGTCCCGTATAAGCCTGTGCAAACACGACAGATGGAATTGCAGCAGTTGCAAGTGACAATACGAACACAATTAAAAAGTATTTTTTTAACATAGTTTGGTTCTCCTTGCTTCATAAAGACAACGCATTACTTATCAGTATAAGTAATGCGTTGCATGGTGTTTTATTTTTATATTATAGATTATTTTAACATTTTTTATCACGGCTTTCTAAAGTTCCATCGTGCCTTGTCGCTATCGGGGTCAAACTTAGCCAGCGACGGCGTAGTGACGCCCACTGCGGTCAGTGCATAATCGGGTAATGCTTTTGGCGTAATGCGGTAAGTACCATCGATCAACTGGTCGATGCGCCATAGTTGTTCAAGCCGCCCGGTAAATGTGGTAAGCCCAACCAGTTCAGTATTTTCAGTCATAGCTAATGTACGGTCTGTGCCGGCAATAGTGATTTTGAAATATGGCGATCCGAGATATCCGCCGGCTTCCGCGACAGGAGTGATAGTCCACTTCTGATGAGCATGGAGCATGTAGTTGCCCATGCGGATATCGAGATTGCGGTCAGGCCAGTTTTTAGATACATCAGCGACATTCTGATCAGGAATAGGAGTTGCAGGACCGCGAGCGCCGCGTCCACCCATTCCCATGCCCATTCCCATACCACGTCCTCCGCTCAGCGGCACGGCTTCCACGCCGAGTTCCAGGGCATAGCCGCTGCGTTCGGACTCAATCTCGAATGTGCCGCCCCTGAAGTCTTCGCCTGCAACGGGCCAGCCGTTTTTCCAGAGCAGTGTGCGAATGTCCAGTATGCTTCGACCGCCGCGGTCAAGGTCTGCTTCGTAATGACAGGAGAATTTCTGAATGCCGTTGCCCAGGTCAATCAGTCCGAAGTGGCCTGGTCCGATGTAGCGACCATTAGCGGCTACAACAAGTTTGCCGCCGCCTTTGAGCATATCGGTACCCATGTTATCCAGGAAAGGTCCGGTTACTGACTTCGAGCGTCCAACGCGGATATTGTATGTAGAAGTAACACCGTTGCAGCATGTTCCGTGAGTGCCAAAAAGATAGTACCAGCCGTCGCGATAAATCATGGTAGTAGCTTCACAATCGATGGCAATATTAACCGCCTGGTTGCCTTCGACACGCTTGCCTGTTTTAGGATCAAGCTCGACAATCCTGGTGAAGCCAAAGAATGTTCCGTAGGTGCACCATAACCTTCCATCCGGTCCCATGCACAATCCCGGATCGATGGCATCGCAATCCTCGATACCGTCACTTGAAGCTACGGCGACTGCTTCAGAAAATTTGTAGTCAGGAGATTGCGGGTCGAGTGTTTTGTTCAATAAAGTAAGAATCGTGCCGTTGTGACCACCGCCCAGACCACCGCCGGTAGCGCCAATCGCTATAATGTACATATCTCCGATAAGGATAGCATCAGGAGCCGCTCCACTTTGTGGAAGCCGGTTCCCACTGCGCCATGTCCAGCCGTCGTCGGATACAAGGCCTCCGCCGCCGGTGCCGTAAGTGTAATATTTGCCATTGCACTCCATGATAGTTGAGGGATCGTGGATGAAGGGTTCACCGTCCAGAGCAAATGCAGGACAGGACAACCAGAGAGAGAACATGCTAAAAATTGTTATTGTGAGAAAACGAGTTTTCATAGAACCTCCAGGAACTATTTTATAGATATTATTAATATTACAATCCATTAAACCGACCACAACGCCGCGTCATATGGTCATAACACTTAGACAACCGGGTGCCGCGGCCCGGAAACCTGTATTGATTTATTTTTCGAGGTTAATAGTTAAATCTTTGATTGCTTTACCTTCCTCATCGATAAAGCGGACACAGAAATCGCTCATACCGGGACCGTTGATAACGGCGCCGCGAATGACGTTCCTGCCCTGATTTAGCGTGAGGCGCTTGGAGACGCAATCATCCATAACCATTCGCCTGTCACCGAAGAGATAGACGGCTTCTTTGCCGTTGACCCACCACATGGAAGCCGAATTGGAGCCGACTGCCATGCGAACGTCTTTCATTTCTCGCGGGCAGTCCACAACGGTATAGACAAAGAAAGTGATGCCGTAAATCGGCTTGTTCAGACCGTAGGCGAAGCGGAAGAGCTTCACGTTCCATAAGTTGGAGTCGAGGGCATGCCATGTGAGTTCTTCGTTGTTAACAGTCACCTTATCGCCGTTTTTCGGAGTCACCTCGAACTGCCTGGGGAAGTACTCGGTACTGAAGGCATTGCGAATATAGGATTCGTTAAAACCCGTGTTGGTACGGAGGCCATTGCTGATTGGTTCGAGAAGCATCCATCGCTGGATGAAGCCTTCTGGGTCCGGAGCCTTTGCGCCAGGTGTGGCGGGTGTGAAATAAGGCGCGATGGTGCGGGGCGTATTGTCAACCGGGGTTACATTGCGCCCATATCCGCCGCCCCTGCCGCCGCGAGCGCCGCCGCCTCGTTCTGCCGCCAGGGCGATACCGTCATGAGAAGAAGGAATAACCTGGAACGCCAGTACAATGAGGATACCGAATACCAGCATAACTATTTTGCGGAGTGTGTTCATAATAGACCTTTCACATAATTTCAGATTTCTGTACGCAAAACAAAAACGATTCTTTTATTAGGTGCAATTTAAGCGATTTATGCCGCTTTGTCAACTAAATCATTAGGCAGGTTAGCTATTATTCGTCATTTGAGGCATTTTTTTCTTCATTATGTAAAATCTTAATTATTCATTTCATTGTAATGTCATAGAATAAGATCTCTTTGTAATGACATATAGAAAAGCTTTTTTCAACGATAATTCGGCAATCCGCATTTTTTTTAGTCTTTGATTTTTTGGAAATTTCCCATTATTATATTGCCGTTGACTGTTAAACTAATTTTTACGGCTCGAAGTTGAGCAAAGGATAATGAAATTCAGAACAGGGGTAGTCAAGATGGAACCGAAAAACATGTTCAAAGTCGCAATGTTGGCTTGTATCGTTCTTTTGTCCGGTGTAATTAATCTGACAATCGCCGATGACGGCTATGATTTATGGCTGAAATATAATAAAATCAGCGATGCTCAAAAACTCGCGGAATATCAGGCAGCAATTGCGTCTGTCGTCATTCAGGGAGATTCTGCAACATGCGTAGTTATTAAAGATGAATTGAAAAAAGGCTTGTCGGGTCTGCTCGGGAAAGATGTTGCTTTTGGCAGTTCGGTTGAAAAAGCAGGTGCGATTGTAATTGGCACGCCTGACAATTCGAGTATAGTTAAAAAACTGGATTTGGCGAATTCTCTTAAAGACCTCGGAAATGAGGGATACCTGATTAAGAGCATGCGAGTTGAAGGGAGGGAAAACTGCATTGTAATCGCCGCCAATAAGGACATTGGCCTGCTTTACGGTACATTTAATTTCTTGCGTTTGATGCAAACAGGAAAGTCACTGAGCAATCTTAATATATCTTCGAAACCGAAAATTCAAATCCGCGTTCTTAACCACTGGGACAACAGGAATGGCTCTATCGAAAGAGGTTACGCAGGTAGATCACTCTGGAATTGGAACGAACTTCCTGATACAGTCGATCCGAGATATACTGATTATGCACGTGCGAATTCATCGCTCGGTATCAACGGAAGTGTGTTAAATAATGTGAATTCCGACGCTGTTTTCTTTACCACAGAGTATTTGAAAAAAGCTGCAAAACTGGCAGATGTTTTCAGGCCTTATGGAATTAAAGTATATCTTTCCATAAGATATACCTTACCCTCACAGATGAAAACTGAAAATGGAATAGGCCCGCTTAATACCGCTGATCCTCTTGATCCAACTGTTCAGGCATGGTGGAAAGATAAGGCCCAGGAAATATATAAATATATCCCGGATTTCGGAGGCTTTCTCGTAAAAGCTAATTCCGAAGGTCAGCCCGGGCCGCAGGATTATGGCAAGACACATGCAGACGGAGCAAATCTGCTTGCGAATGCGATTGCACCATATGGCGGCATAGTAATGTATCGTGCTTTTGTTTATGATCCTGATGTCGATCCAGATAGAGCCAAACGTGCCTACATGGAATTTGTGCCGCTTGATGAACAATTTAAACCAAATGTTTTGGTACAGGCCAAGAACGGCCCGGTTGATTTTCAGCCTCGTGAACCAGTACAACCTTTATTTGGTGCAATGGTACACACTCCAGTGATGGCCGAACTTCAGGTCACTCAGGAATATCTCGGCTGGTCAACCCATTTAGTTTATCTTGCTCCTATGTGGAAAGAGTATTTGGAATTCGATACTCATGCCAAAGGTGAAGGCTCAACTATGGCAAAGGTAATTGACGGCTCAGTACATAATAACAAGTTGACAGGTATTGCAGGTGTATCAAATACAGGAAATGACAGGAACTGGTGCGGCCATTTCTTCGCTCAATCGAACTGGTTCGCCTATGGCCGCCTTGCATGGAACCATGAACTAAGCGCCGAAGAAATTGCCGATGACTGGATAAAAATGACTATTACTCATGACGGCGATACCGTTAAAACCATCAAGTCCATGATGATGGGGACATGGGAAGCCTGCATTAACTATATGGCGCCGCTCGGACTGCACCATATAATGGATAATACCCATTATGGACCCGGGCCGCAGATTTCAAGCGCATCTCGTATCGACTGGACGCCGGTATATTATCATAGAGCAGATGAAAAAGGACTCGGTTTCGACAGGAGCTCAACCGGCAGCAATGCGACAAGCCAGTACTTCTCGCCATGGAAGGAAGGATTCGATAATATTAAAACTTGTCCCGAAAAATACCTGCTCTGGTTCCATCATGTCCCGTGGGATTATAAATTGAAATCAGGAAGGACTTTGTGGGATGAGCTGTGTGTGAAGTATTACCAGGGAACTGATTATGTCGAGCAGATGGCAAAAACATGGCAGTCACTTGAGAAAAATATAGACCCCGAGGTTTTCGCTCATGTTACCGGGAAACTGAACCAGCATGTAATTGATTCGGCAAAGTGGCGTGACACCTGCATTCAGTATTTCCAGGGCTTCAGTAAAATGCCTGTACCGGATTCGGTAAAAAAATAAAAATAAATTTGGCACTGGTTGCACAGAAAAAATATTTAGACACAGATTAACACAGTTGGCCTTCGGCCAAACACAGATTAAAAAAATAATTATTTAATTTTGATATTAATAATCTGTGTAATCTGTGAAATCTGTGTCTGATAAATAAAATAAGAATCAGCTTTAATAATTAAAAATAATTTGGAGAAAAGTTTAATGAACGAAAAGCAATGGTCTCTGCTTCTTGATGTAATAAACGGCAAAACAATCGATCCTCTGCCGGTCGGTTTTATTATCGATAGTCCCTGGCTTCCCGGCTGGGCGGGCATCTCGATTCTGGATTATTTCTCCAGTGAGAAGATGTGGCTCGACGCCAACATGAAAGCAATAAAAACATTTCCAGACGCGATGTTTCTTCCCGGCTTCTGGTCTGAATACGGAATGTGCACGGAACCTTCGGCATTCGGCTCGAAATGCTCGTGGAAACCTGATGAATTTCCGTTCGCACTTCCTGTTATCAAAAGCACAAGTGAAATAGACTCAATTACAAAACCTGATCCATCCAGTGACGGCATGCTCCCATTCGTTATCAGCAGGCTCAAGCACTCGCAAAAGCAAATCGAAAAAGAAGGTCACGCAATAAGGTTTGCGGTCGCCCGCGGACCTCTTAATATCGCATCTTTTCTTATGGGTACGACCGAGCTTCTTATGGGAACGCAACTGGAACCGGATAAAATAAAAAGTCTTCTCGATATAATAACGGATTTTCTCGTCGATTGGATTAAACTTCAGGCGCAGGTATTCCCGACAATAGACGGGATTTTCCTTCTTGATGATATCGTGGGTTTCGTAGGCGAGCAGGATTTTCTTAAATTCGCCAGGCCGTACCTGCAAAAAGTATATAACTGCCTCGATGTAAGCGTGAGATTTTTCCACAACGATGCACCGGGACTTGTCTGTGCTCCGCATCTTGCGGATATCGGCATAAATCTTTTCAATTTCAGCAGCAACCATGACATAGTTCAGATGCGCAGGCTCGTCGGTGACAAAGTAACTCTGCTCGGCAATATTCCGCCTCGTGACGTTTTAGCCGCGGGTACGCCTGATGATGTAAGGGCAGCCGCAAAGAAAATGCTCGAAGGACTTGAAGATCGAACACACTTAATCGCCTCCTGCGGCGGTGGGGTGCCGCAAAATGTATCTACAGAAAATATAAACGCATTTATCGAAGCAATACAAAAATAATATTGAATCTGTGGGCGCAGCCAACTCTGTCTTTTTATAGGATGTGCTGTACACACCAATTTTATAAAAGATGATGGACACAGCCCGGCCCGACACTTTCTTTACTTTTCATGTCATTGTGAGTTGTTATGATTATATCCTTGTTACTTTTAAGGCTTCTGCAAAATTGAAGTTAGACATACTTTAAGAAAGAAAAAATTGCTTGTGTTTAATTTTTTCTTTCTTAAACAATGAAGTTAAACT
>JAFGEF010000168.1 GCA_016931715.1 Sedimentisphaerales bacterium | reverse complement strand
ATTCGTCACGTTGAGACGCAGTACGACAAACTTTTAATGAGCGGCTATGATCGAGTTGATGCTCGTTTCAATGTGGAAGAAAAAGTCCAATCCATACTAACAAAATGGCAAGGGAATACAGATTCTTGAATGATAGTTAGTTTAATTGCTTTGGAATAGATTTCTCTTGGTTAAATGAGTAAGGAGTAGAATTTTTACCAATTCTTGCTTGACAATCGTATTGAAAAAACATATAGATACACAAAGTTGTCACTTTTAACACAGTGAATTTATATATTTGAGTATTAATTGGTTCTTTAGATCAAAGTAAGGAGACGATAAGTTATGGCAACATCAGTTAAAACACCAACAAAGGCAATGAATAAAAGTGAAATAGTATCCGGTATTTCTGACCAGACCGGGCTAACTAAAAAACAAGTCAGTTCAGTATTCGAAGCAATGACAGGTCAGATTAATAAAAGCCTTGGGCGCAAAGGTCCCGGAGCATACATCATTCCTAGTCTGATGAAGATAATGGTAGTTCGAAAACCTGCTGTCAAAGCCCGTAAAGGTATCAATCCTTTCACCAAAGAAGAGACTATGTTCAAAGCTAAACCGGCAAGGAATGTGGTAAAGGTTCGACCTCTTAAGAACCTTAAAGATATGGTTTGATTCTAAGACAGATTCTTATGAATTGTGCAGGCTAAGATCATACGATATTTCTAAATTCTTTCTGCAACCGTTAAGATGTTCTTTCCTTAGGGTATTACCAACCTTAAGAAATGATGTCTTGCCGGGTGAATTTATTTCTTGACCACAGGAAGTATATTACCTGCGAATGACATTTGGATTGGATGATAATGAGTTTGGTTTCTATGAGTATGAATGCCAAGGGTGTGATATATTCACGCGTATAAACGATGTCGGGCTTTGCGAAGAATGTGCAGCAAAGTTGGATCGGGATCTCGTACGTCGAAGAGACTGGCAATACTCAACTGTGGCTTTTGGTGTTCCGCCAGACAAAAGGGAAGAACTCCGCAGTGAGGTAAAATTGTGCGAAAAATATCTTACCTTATCCTCAATGATTATTGACTAACTGCAGTTGACGGTTACAATTTAGTTACACGCCCTTTAAAACAAAAAAAAGCAGTCACATCTAAATCCTTGCGACTGCCTTACTTATGTCAATAGCGGGGGGAGGATTCGAACCTCCGACCTCCGGGTTATGGGCCCGACGAGCTACCAGACTGCTCTACCCCGCGGTCATTTCTTAATTTATATCATAAAAAAATATTTTTTCAAGCATAACAAATTAAAATCACATTTTTTTGCGAATCTGCGCTGCAACTTTTTCAATTTGACCTTCTTTGTATTTATAAGAAGGCCAGCGATTAAAGATACCATCACCTGCTTTGCGAGGTATTATATGAAAATGCAAATGATCAATAACCTGCCCCGCCGCTCTGCCGTTATTGCTCATTACATTATATCCATCCGCGTTCATCGCGGCTGCTATTGCACCCGCAATTTTACCAATTTCCGAAGCGACCTGAGCTAAAACATCCGCAGGACAATTATGAATTTCCTCATAATGCTGCTTTGGTATTACTAATGAATGCCCATCACTTATAGGACCAATATCTAAAAACGAAAGGACAACATCATCTTCATATATTTTTTCAACCGGAATCTGGCCAAGCGCCATTTTGCAGAAAAGGCATTCCTCAACATTCATAAAAGAGTTTCCCCCAATTTAATGTTTATTGATCCTTCTTTTGCTTTTTCTTTGAACCTTCTTTTTTAGCTTCCATTATTTCAGCGGAGTCTGAAGATTCTTGTTTCTTTTCGGTCTTTTTGGCTTCATTTTCTGCAGAATCCTGCTGTGCATCGGCTGCCGGCGATACTTTTCGAGAGCGTTTTTTCTTCGGTGTTACCGCAGGCTCCTCAATATTCTTTTCGGCGCCAACCAACTGAAGCAGTACAAGCTGGCCATTATCACCTAATCTTCTTAAAGAAAGGCGAATAATTCTTGTATAACCACCCGGTCTATCAAGATATCTTGGTCCAAGATCGCTGAAAAGCTTCCCGATAACTGTGCCCTTTTTTACCTCCACATCATCTTCCAATCCAACGATATCCCTGTTACCAAGCAAAGAAATTGCCCTGCGTCTGGCATTTAATGTGCCCTTCTTTGCCAGTGTAATCAGCTTCTCTGCAAAAGGTTTTACTTCCTTTGCCTTTTCTATAGTCGTAGAAATTGTTTCATGCTCGAAAAGCGAAGCGACTAAATTCCGCCGCAACGCCAGACGATGCTCTTTTGTTCTGCTTAACTCACGTCCTGCTACTTTATGACGCATATTTAATAAACCCTCTTGTCCGGAAAAATCCGGATTCTTTGACTACATTACTTTCCAGTTTCACTTAAAGACAAACCGATATCTGCAAGTTTTCTTTTAATTTCCCGCAGAGAAGTTTTGCCAAAACTGCGAATTTTCAACAGTTCACTTTCTGACATGTTGACCAAATCACCGACAGTTTCAATTTTTGAAGATTCGAGACAGTTGCTTGCCCTGACTGATAATTCCAATTCCTGGATAGGCATTGTCATTTTTTGGTTCAACTCTTCATCCACTGTTTTTTCTTCCGGCTCAACATCCGGAATTTCAGAAGCCGCCGCGGTTTCTTCTCCAAGCTCGAAATATTGTACAAAGGGATTTACGTGCTTGCGTAAAATTTTAGCAGCTTCAACCAGTGCCATCTCCGGCAATATTGTCCCGTTTGTCCATATCTCCATAATCAATTTGTCAAAATTAGTTTTCTGGCCTACACGCGTATTTTCAGTCGTGTAGCGAACTCTCGTTACAGGTGAATATACCGCATCAAGTACAATTACCCCTATTTCCTGCTCAAATCTGTCTGCATCTTCGATTCGTTCTGATGCCGGCACATAACCACGACCATTCTCAACTACCATTTCCATCTCGAAACTGATATCTTCGGTTAAAGTAGCTATGACCAAATCTTTGTTTATAACTTCAATTGCAGGATCAGCAACAATATTGGCAGCAGAAACAACACCAGACTTATTTACCGAAATATTCATTTTTTTCGGTCCGCGGTCATTAAGCCTGACAATCAGATTTTTAACATTCAAAACAATATCAGTTACATCTTCAACCACTCCTTTTAAAGAACTGAATTCATGGTCAACACCCTTAATTTTTATTGATGTAACACTGCTGCCTTCCAGAGAGGAAAGCAAAATGCGTCTGAGGCTATTGCCAATAGTAGTACCGAAACCACGCTCGAACGGCTCGATGAAGAACCGGCCATATTTTTCACTCGATATAACCGTATCTTTTTCAACACGAGTCGGCAACTCTAAACCACGCCATGTAACACGCATATAAGTCTCCTCAATTCTTCTGAGCCGACAACACTTTTATTTGTAAAAATCATAAAAACAGATCCTGTCGGAACTCAACTATATAAAAACAAAATATTTTTTATCTCGAACAGATTTCCACAACGAACTGTTCTTCTACAGGAATCTGAACATCATCTCTTGTTGGAAGAGCAACTACCGTAGCTTCATTTTTTTCCCGAGCCAACTGCAGCCAGCTCTGAGTAGTATAATTCGGATTGCTATCTAATTGCTCTTTTACCTTCTTGGCGCTTCTTCCGGAATTTTTAACTGTAATTTTGTCGCCAATTTTAGTTGTATAATCACTAATGTTATTTTTTCGTCCGTTCACATAAATATGACCATGTGAAATAAGCTGTCTTGCCGCCTTGCGAGAAGAAGCAAAATTCAGCTTATACACAACATTATCCAAGCGTCTTTCGAGTAATTGCAGTAAATTTTCACCTGTATTGCCCTTTATTTGCTCAGCTTTATGGAAACATCGCATAAACTGCCTGTCCAGTATTCCATAGTATCTTTTTACTTTCTGTTTTTCCCGCAAACGAACTCCATATTCACTATTGCGGCCTTTGCGCCAGCCGTGCATACCAGGAGCAAGGTTACGTTGCTTTTTCTCGATTGGGCATTTTGCAGTCTCACATCTGATGCCCTTAAGCATCAGCTTCATACCTTCACGACGACATTGCTTACAAGATGAACCTAAATAACGTCCCATCTTAATTATTCATCTCCAAAAAAAATCTTTACTTAGTTATACCCTTCTTCGTTTTGGCGGTCTGCAGCCATTATGAGGCAGAGGAGTAACATCTTCTATTGAAGTAATACGCAATCCTGCCTGCTGAAGAGCCGAAATAGCTGACTCGCGACCTGAACCAGGCCCTTTAACCCGGATTTCCACTTCGCGAACACCATTACGCATAGCGGCAGTGGCGCAACGCTGAGCGGCTTTCTGGGCGGCAAAAGGCGTGCTCTTACGTGAGCCTTTGAAGCCAACACAACCTGTAGAACTCGTACAAACTGCGTTACCATCCAAATCTGTTATAGTTATCAATGTATTGTTAAAAGTTGCCTTTATATGAACAATAGCACGAACAATATTTTTACGAACTTTTCTTTTTGTCTTCTTTGCCATTATTCCTCTCTAATTATCTATTTATTCCAACAATTGAATTATCCATGAGCTTCTTTCACACCTTTTTTGCCCGCAACAGTTTTCCTCGGACCTTTTCGAGTCCGTGCATTACTCTGGGTTTGCTGCCCACGAACAGGCAATCCTTTCCTATGACGAACACCCCTGTAACAACCAATATCACGAAGCCGTGCGATATTCTGAGACACCTGGCGACGTAACTGACCTTCAACTAAATAATTTCGATCAATTATCTGTGTTATCTTGCTAAGATCGTCTTCAGTAAGCTTATTGGCTTTCAGTGTTTTATCAATTCCAGCTTCTCTCAATATCTTCTCAGAAGTGTTCTTGCCTATACCAGCAATATAAGTCATAGCAATCCAAATCGATTTATCGTTGGGTATATCAACACCAACTATACGCGGCATATTAACTCCTTGTTATTGTTCTTAACTGTAAACTTATAGTTTTAAAGTTCGGTAACATATAACTACCAGTTCAGTTAGCCTTGCCTCTGTTTGTGACGCGGATTTGAACAAACTACACGCACAATACCTCTGCGTCGAACAATCTTGCAATTTTCACATATACGTTTTACAGAACTTCTAACTTTCATTTATCAAACCTATTATAATCACAATTCGCTGCTTAAATACCTTTGCACATGCAAGGTACATAAGACGCGGCTAACTTCTTAATATTATGCGACCCCTGTTCAGGTCATAAGGCGACATTTCAACTGTAACCGAATCACCTGGTAAAATACGAATAAAATTCATTCGCATCTTGCCGGAAACGTGAGCCAAAACTTTGTGGCCGTTTTCAAGTTCCACCTTGAACATCGCATTCGGCAAAGCTTCGGTCACCTTGGCCTGCAATCTTATTGTGTCCTTCTTTGCCATATTTATTTCTTTTTGACCGTGACTTATTTGAGATACCATTTGTTATTTCTTCATTGTTAATACTTCACAACCATTTTTCACTATTGCTATAGTGTGTTCAAAATGTGCTGAGCATTTCTTATCTTTTGTTACCACGGTCCAACCATTTCTCAGCGTCCTTACTGCATATGAGCCTGCATTTACCATAGGCTCAACCGCAATTACCATACCTTCAGTCAGACAAATATCGTTTGCCAGTAATTCTCTACTCACGAAATTAGGCACTTTCGGGTCTTCATGCATATTCGTGCCAATTCCATGTCCAACAAAGTCTCTAACAACTGAAAAACCGGCAGATTCGGCCTTCTGCTGCATCACAGAAGCTATCTGACTCCATTTCAAACCAGGAGCAGCTTTTGCTATTGCTATATCAAGAATATGTTCAGTTAAATCCATCAGTCTTTGTTTTTCTCTGCTGATTTTACCAATAGCAACAGTAATTGCAGAATCACCGCAATAACCATTAAGCCTGACACCAAAATCTATACTGAGTATATCACCTTCATTCAGCCTTATCTTATCTGAAGGTATTCCATGAACAAGTTCTTCGTTGATCGAGGTACAAATTGCCCCTGGAAATGGAATTTTAGACAAGGGCGAACGAACACCTTTGAACAATGTATCAGCTCCGGCCTCTTTAGCCAACTGAATAGCCATATCGTTCAGATAAGCAGTAGTTACTCCCGGCTTCGAATTCTCTTTAAGTTTTAAAAGAACATCTGCTACAACAGCTCCTGCCTGACGCATCAATCCTATTTCTCTCGGGCTGCGAAGCGTTATAGCCATTTACTTTCACATCTTACATTAAATAAAAGCAGCTTCATGTCTATGCGGGAGAATCCAATAATTCAAAAATATCAGCTTTGACTATTTCCGGATCTCTGTCAGATCGAATATCATAAACATCGCCGTTCTTCTTATAATAATCCACCAGCGGTTCCGTTTGCTGATGGTAAGTATTCAATCGATTCGCAACAACTTCAGATGTATCATCAGGTCTTTGAACAAGACTGGTACCATCATTGTCACAAACACCATCTTTCTTCGGTTTCATATTTTCTATATGATAAACCGCTCCGCACTTCGGGCAGCTTCTTCTGCCTGTTATGCGTTTTTCAATAATTCCGTCATCAACTTCAAGATTTAAAACGAAATCAATTTTCTGTCCAGCATCAGCCATTGATTTATCAAGCTCTTTAGCCTGATTGACAGTTCTTGGAAAACCATCCAGGATAAAACCTTCTTTAGGAGCCTTTGAAATAGCCTTTGCCATCATTTTAATAATAAGATCATCAGGTACGAGTGCTCCTGAGTCCATATAGCTTTGGGCTTTTTTTCCCAAATCACTTTTCGCGGCTCTTTCCCTGCGGAGAATATCACCGCTGGATAAATGAAGCAGGCTATATTGCTCGACAATATTTTTACACTGAGTTCCTTTGCCGGAACCTGGAGCTCCTAATAAAACTATTCTCATGCATACGCTCCTTTTATTCTGCCGGCGCTGCTGAAGCCTTCGTAACTTCTCATTAACAGATTGGCTTCTACTTTCTGAACCAAATCCAGAGAGACACTTACAACAATCAGTAAGCCCGTACCTCCGAGATAATTCGTAATACCATAATCAATAGACATAACTACGGAGATAACCGAAGGTACAATAGCAATTATTGCCAAAAAAGCGGCTCCAAAATATGTTATCCTGATCATTACAGTTTCAAGATATTCCGCAGTCCTTCGGCCTGGTCGAAGACCCGGTATAAAACTGCCGGAATCACGGAGGTTTTTAGCCATTTCCTTGGGCTGGAATTGTACTGTAACCCAGAAATAAGCAAATAAGAAGATTAATATAACATATATAACATTATATGTATACGCATGAAAAGCGAATGCCTCGTTTAGCATTATCAAAGTATCAGAGGGGAAAGCCTTTGCCAGTCTTTCTAATATAATCGGAGGGAACATCATAAAACTCGATGCGAAAATAATCGGCATGACACCGCCGTGATTAACTCTTAAAGGCAGATAATGTCTTTGACCGCCGTACATTCTCCTGCCCCGCATTTGTTTTGCCTGCTGAATAGGGATTCTTCGCTGTCCCTGGGTAATTAATATTGCACCAGCAACAACAAATACAGATGCCGCTATAAGAAATATTATTGTAATCGGACCATAACTGCCTTCTGGAGGAGATATTGTAAAATTGGTATTAAGCCAAACTTCACGAATTACCCATGGTATTCTGGAAATAATACCAGCCATAATTATCAAACTAATGCCATTACCAATGCCATATTCATCTATTTGCTCGCCGAGCCACATCAGAAATACCGTTCCTGCTGTCATACCGATTACACCCATCAGTATAGCTCTGCGCTGCATGCCAGCATAAATTAAATCCTGCCCTCCCAGCAACTTCATAAACATAAGCGCCTGAATTATACATATAAACACAGTCAGGTAGCGTGTGTATTCATTGATTTTCTTATAACCTGTTTGACCTTCCTGACGAAGTTTCTTCAATGCAGGAATTACTTCACCCAGCAGCATAAGAATAATTGATGCAGTAATATACGGCATAATACCCAATCCAAACAAACTGCTTTGATCGAGCCTTCCACCGGTAAACATCCGCATCATCTCAGCAGCTCTTCCGAAAGGTGAATCGGAACTGCTGGCTTCTGGAATTTGTGCTTCATAATTGAAACCGGGAATAGGAATATGAAAACCAATCCTGTATATCATCAGCAGCGCAACTGTAAAAAGAATCTTATTGCGAAGATCACGTATCCGAAATATATTTACTACAGTTCCAAGCATAATTTAATTTCTTAAATCCATTCGGCGTAAACGCCTAACCCCTATCCGCTTTTCTTAACAAGATTAGCTGAACCGCCTAACGCAACTATTTTCTGTTCGGCGGATTTGCTGTACTTATGAGCGGTAACCTGCAATTTTTTAGTCAGATCTCCTTTGCCGAGTATCTTAACTCTGCTGCTATTACTGTGTATCAAACCTGCGTCTGAAAGCTGCTCAAGTCCAATAACCGACCCGTCTTCAAATCTTTCCAACTGGCAAATATTTACAATTTCACATGGAACGGCAAAATTAAAATTGCTGAAACCTCGCTTCGGAAGCTTTCTGAACAAAGGCATCTGCCCGCCTTCAAACAATGAAAAAGCTGTTGAACCAGCCCTGCTGCCGCTGCCTTTGTGGCCTCTGCCGCAAGTTTTACCGTGACCGCTTCCCGGACCTCTGCCGATGCGACGACGTTTTGTATATTTACCTACAACCGATGTTATTTCGTGATTTAACATTCAAATTACCCTATAGTATATCGGCAATTAATTTTTAATTGCTACTCCTCTAAGGGATTCAACCATTTCCTTACTGCGTAATTTTAATAAGCCATCCAGTGTGGCTTTCACAACATTTTTGGCAGAAGTGCTTCCGTACACTTTTGTAAGAACGTCTTGCACTCCGGCAAATTCGAGCACCGCTCGAGCACTGGAGCCGGCGATTACTCCTGTTCCCGGACTGGCAGGCGCTATTGTTATTCTTGTAGCCCTGTACTTGCCCTGAGTCTGATGTGGAATAGTACGTCCTACTAATTCTACCTGGCACAGGCTCTTCTTCGCGTCTTTTACAGCCTTCTCAACAGCTTGCGGAACTTCGTTAGCCTTACCATATCCGATACCAACTGTTCCGTCGCGATCACCGACAACAACCAGTGCAGCGAAACTGAACCTTCGGCCACCCTTTACGACTTTAGAACAGCGAAAAACCTTGACTACAGTATCTTCAAGAGGTCTTTCTTCCTGATCTGATAATTTAACAGGTTCTACTGCCAATTTCTTCTCCAAACCTTATATTTATACTTGATTAAAAATCCAATCCGGCTTTTCTTGCCGCCTTGGCAAGAGCTTCGACTCTGCCATGATATTTATATCGATTCTTATCGAAACAAACACATTTGATACCCACGCCAAGAGCCTGCTTGGCAATTGCTTCACCAACTACTTCAGCAGCTTTTTTATTTCCCGACTTAGCCAACTGCCCATGCATAGATTTCGATTTTGTACTTGCACAAGCAAGCGTCGCCCCGGCGGAATCGTCTATAACCTGGGCATAAATATGCCTGTTCGAGCGAAATACCGTCAAACGAGGTCTGTCCGGTGTACCAAATATTTTCTTTCGCGTGTGTTTTCTGCGTCTCAATGCTGCTTTTTGCATACTCTTGGTATTCATTATTAAGATGCTCCCGAGGCAAAAGCTTTGCCTTCTTTACGGATCACTTGTTCATCAGCGTATCGGATACCTTTTCCTTTATATGGTTCTGGAGGTCGTACTTTTCTTATTTCAGATGCGAACTTTCCAAGAACTGCTTTATCTATCGAAGAAAGAGTAAACTTTGCAGGCACATCGTTACCTCTTGTAGCCGCAACATCAACATTAACTTTTACGCCTTCCGGTATCTCAAGCTCTACAGGATGACTGTAACCAACCTGAAAAATCAACTTCTTACCCTGTTCCTTGAGATTGTATCCTGTACCGTATATTTCCATTTTTCTCTCAAAACCCTTACTAACTCCGGCCACCATGTTAGCAATCAGCGAACGTATTGTGCCGTGCATTTGTTTACCCTGAGGATTTTGAGGTTCTTCATTTTCCACCAGGATTCTCTTCTGAGAATCTTCGACTTTTACTTTAATAAGCGGGTGGCCTGCAATTTGCATATTACCGCGAGGACCGGAAACTTTTATAAAAGCTCCGTTCTGCTCGACTTTGACACCCACAGGTATTTCAACAGGTTTTTTACCAATACGACTCATTAGTTTACCGTACAAATTATTTCACCGCCGACGTTGGCTTCGCGGCAGCTTCTGTCACTCATTACACCCTTACTTGTCGAGACAATCGCAATACCCATGCCAGCCATAACACGGGGTAATTTATCTACAGACAAATACGTTCTGCAACCGGGTTTACTTGACCTTTTTATTTCATTAATTATAGAACGACCATCCTGGTTATATTTCAATTTAATCCTTATAATTCCCTGTCTGCTGTCTTCAATACGATCATAATCTTCAATGTAGCCTTCTTTTTTCAAAACATCCGCAATACCTACACATATTTTCGAGGCCTTAATCTGAACCTCATTCTTACTTACTCGCGCAGCATTGCGAATTCTTGTCAGCATATCAGCAATAGGATCACTTAAACTCATATTTCCATTTCTCTTAAATTGTGTCTGCCCTAAAACAATCTATATTTACCAGCATTACCAGCTTGCTTTTTTTACTCCGGGTATCTTACCTTCATTGGCAAGGTTTCTAAAACAAATCCTGCAAATTTTAAACTTCCGATATACTGCTTTAGACCTGCCGCAAAGCTGACAGCGTGTGTATTGTCTTACACGAAATTTCTGCTTTTTTTCTGCTTTATTTTCAAGCGCCTTAGTTGACATTTACACACTCCAAAATCATATTCAAACCTAATCTTTCTTAAAAGGCATACCAAAAAGCTGAAGCATCTTTCTTGCTTCGTCATTGGTTTTTGCCGTTGTAACGAATGTTATATTCATACCCTGCTGAAACTCGACCTTAGCAGCGTTTATTTCAGGAAAAACACTTTGTTCCGACAATCCCATGGAATAGTTCCCTCTGCCGTCAAAGCCTTCAGTATTAAGACCCCTGAAATCGCGTACACGCGGTATTGCAAGATTAATCAGCCTGTCCATAAACTCAAACATTCTGATCCCGCGAATCGTAACTTTCAAACCTATATCCATTCCTTCACGAAGTTTGAAGTTCGAGACGCTTTTTTTGGCTTTGCATACCACAGGTATTTGACCTGAAATCATTGTCAGGTCTTTCTTTGCCATTTCCAGAAATTTCTTATCCTGTATTGCTTTTCCAATGCCCATCGAAAGAACAATCTTTTCCATGCGAGGAACAGCCATAGGATTCTTATAATTAAACTCACTTATCAATCCTGGAACAACTTTTGTTTTATATAAATCTTTCAAACGTGCCATTACGTATCTCTGATAATTAAAGTACCGGTCGAAACCAGTTAATTAATGTTATTTTCAGTTATTATGCCTTTCTTACAACACCAATTTCCGAACCATCGACTGCAACGCGTTTCTTGCTGCCGTCTTTTTCAATTTTAAACCTAACTTTACTGCCTTTAGAGCTTTTAGGATTTACCGGTAAAACGTTGCTTATATGGATAGGCTGCTCAACATTTATTCTGCCTCCCTGAGGATTCTTGCGGGAAGGTCTAACATGTTTTTTTACAAGATTGTGTCCCTGAACAATAACTCGGTCCTTTTCAGGAATAACACGCAACACCTTGCCGGTAGTGCCTTTATGATCCCCGGCAATTATTTCCACTGTATCACCTTTTTTTATATGTAAAGCCATAAATTATATCCTGTCATGCTTCATGAAAACTTTTCAGACTACCTCACTTGCCAGTGAGATAATTTTCATATAGTTTTTCTCACGAAGCTCTCGTGCAACAGCTCCGAAAATTCTTGTTCCTATCGGATTACCGTCATTATCAATCATCACTGCTGCGTTACTGTCAAATCTTACATAGCTGCCATCTTGCCTCTTTATTGGATGTTTCGTACGAATAATAACACATTTATGTACTTTCTTGTCATCCAATTGGCAGGTGGGCAAAGATTTTTTTATAGCAACGCAAAGTATATCCCCGACATGGCCGACGGATCTATAAAATTTTCCCCGTGCACCACTTTTACCGAGAACTCTAATACACAAGGCCGATTTAACACCAGAATTATCGGCTATGTCCAGCATTGTTTCTTGTTGAATCATTCTATTCTAATCTCAATTATTCCTGAACTATATGTTCCAAAACCTTTACCAGACGCCAACTCTTGGTTTTACTGTAAGGCCTGGATTCTACTATTTCCACGATATCACCAACAGCACTTTTATTATGTTCGTCGTGAACAGATAATGTAGTTCTGCGTCTAACATACTTGCCGTATTTTGGATGTTTAACCTTATAATCGATAGCAACTTTTACGCTTTTATTGCCGCTTTTACTAATGACTGCGGCTGTTACAGGTTTTAACTTTTTTTCCGGCATCCTTTATTTCCAACCTTTATTTATTTATCGAAGCTAATGCTCTTTCGCGCATTATTGTTTTTATTCTTGCAATGTCACGTCTTGCATTAATTATCGCTTTTGAGTTTTCCAGCTTTTCTGTAACTGACTGGGAACGCAAATCAAACAGATGTTTTTCAAGCTCTTCCAGCTTCATATTGAGCTCTTCGTGACTCATTTCTCTATATTGCTGCGATTTCATTTATTTCAACTTTCTATTACAGCGAATGTCTTCGCCTGACAAATCTGCATTTAATCGGCATTTTATGGGCTACCCTGACTAATGCCTGTTTTGCCACATCTTCATCAACACCGCCGATCTCGAAACAAACCTGACCAGGTTTGACAGTGGCCGTCCAAAATTCTGTTTCGCCCTTACCTTTTCCCATTCTTGTTTCAAGAGGCTTGGAACTTACAGGCTTACAAGGAAATATTCTGATATAAACCTTTCCTTCCCTGTGTAAATAATGTGTTGCAGCTACACGGCCAGCTTCAATGTGCTTGGCAGTTACCCAACTGGTCTCAAGAGCCTGAAGGCCGTATTCCCCGAAAGCAACATAATTGCTTCTGTGGGCATTACCTTTCATTTTGCCGCGCTGGCTCTTACGATATTTAACTCTTTTTGGCATCATTGCCATAGTTTAGACCTTTGTATTACTTCTTTTAAATATTATTACTTTATAATATACAGTTTTTAACTGACCTGATTATTATCCGTTTCATTATTTTCAACGGGCCGTTGTGATTCAGCTTTTTCAGCATTTCTGCTTTCAGCTCCTTCAAATTTTGACCTGTCCCTGCCTCTTGGACCGGCGCTCACACGCTTCGACTGACGGCGACGCTGATGTGGTATAGCCTGATCATTTTCTTCACCAAATTTACCTTTGTAAATCCAGGTCTTAATTCCGATAGCTCCATATGTAGTTCTTGCAGTTGCCGTAGCATAATCCACATCGGCATCCAGGGTATGCAAAGGGATACTGCCAAGCTTCTGCATTTCTTTCCGGGCCATTTCCGAACCTGCTAAACGACCTGAACAAACAATTTTCACTCCCTTGGCTCCTGCGTTCATTGCGTTTTCACAAAATTGTTTCATCGTACGCCGAAATGAAGCACGTTTTCCGAGCTGTTCTGCAATAGCTTCAGCGACTAAAGAAGCGTTCAGGTCAGGCTCTTTTATTTCGATGACATTGACGCTTATTTTGCGACCAGTAAGCCCTTCAAGCTCCTCACGGAACTTATCAACTTCACCACCCCTGGGACCAATAACTACCCCGGGACGGGCACTGTAAAGTGTCACTTTCACTTCATTGCGTGTGCGAATTATCTGAACCTTTGCTACGGCTCCATTAGGCACACTGCGATTAAATTTCTTATCAACATACTTACGAATTTTCTGGTCTTCAACGAGAAACTCTCCATAATTTGCTTTCGGTGCAAACCATGTACTCTGCCATCCGAGAGTAACTCCTGTTCTAAAACCAATTGGTGATGTTTTCTGACCCATAATTTTATTTCATATATAATTTCTTATTTATATTATTATATTTGTGTTACCGTTATATGTATATGACAGGCTTTTTTTTGTATCGAATGAGCTCTTCCCCTGTCTTTAGGAATCCATCGTTTAGTACCTATTCGTATTCCAGCATCATCAATCCTGGCACAGCTTACATAAAGATTATCAACATCCGCCTGCTGCTCATCAGCATCTGCAACCGCACTTTTAAGAACTTTATCAATTATCGATGCAGCGCGTTTTCTTGTGAACTTCAGCACATCCATCGCATCCTGAACACTTCTGCCGCTTATCAACTGTGTAACTAAACGTGCTTTCTGTGCTGAAACAGGAGCATACTTGCAAGAAGAATGCCAGTCAGTCAAATCGTTCACTTCTACGGAAAGAACTGATGCAAGGCGACGAATATCCTCTGCACCCGGCATGGGCTTGAAAAGACCTTTCTTCCAGTTTTTAACTGCGGACACCGCCTTCTTCTGGTCGAATCCTGCCCTGACAAGGTGATTAGCTAACTTCTCAACAGTCACCTGTCGCTCACGACTTATATCTTTTAATTTTTCTGCACTTAACATATTTATCATTCTCACACTCAGACAACGTGTCGCATGTTTTATTGACTATGCCCAGGTTTCTGACTGCACATTACTTAATCTTCTTACTTGAATGTCCCTTGAATATTCTTGTCGGTGAAAATTCACCAAGTTTATGTCCAACCATGTCTTCCGTTATAAAAACCTTGTTAAAGATTTTACCATTATGCACAAGGAAAGTATAACCTACAAATTCCGGAACAATTGTACACTTTCTTGCCCAGGTTTTTATAGGTTCATGCGAACCTGCAGCAACCTGTTTGTTCACTTTGGTTAACAGTTTTTCATCAACGAACGGTCCTTTTTTCAGAGATCTTCCCATATATGGTAACTCTTATCGTATAGTTATTCTCACAATTATATTAAATACTCAATTGTCTTTCTCTTGTACTTTTGCGTCTTCTAATAATTCTTTTATTGCTTATATTTCTCGGATTCCTTGTTTTTCCACCTTTAGCAAGCACACCGGTAGGCGAACAGGGATGTCTTCCGCCATTGGCTCTTCCTTCACCGCCGCCCATCGGGTGAGCTACAGGATTCTGTGCCTTTCCCCTAACGTGACCTCTGCGTCCCATATGACGCATTCGTCCTGCTTTACCTATGCGAACGTTTTGATCATCCGGGTTACTTAATCTTCCGATTGTAGCACGGCACTCCTTGCGAATCATTCTCATTTCACCGCTTGGTAAAATGATTGTTACCCAGTCACCTTCCTTGGCAACTATTCTTGCAGAGTTACCGGCACCTCTTACGAGCTTGCCGCCCTGACCTGCTCTCATTTCGACATTATGAATTTCAAGACCAGCGGGAATTGAACTCAAAGGCATCGCATTTCCCATTTTCGGTTCACATGAAATGCCGCTTTCCACCATATCCCCTAATTTTATCCCAAACGGTGATAAAATATATCTTTTCTCGCCGTCAAGATAATGCAACAGGGAAATAAAGCAATTCCTGTTTGGATCATATTCCACTGTTGCCACTTTTGCCGGAATATTATCTTTATCGCGTTTGAAATCAATCACACGATAGATTCTTCTGGCGCCGCCGCCCCTGAAACGGCAGGTCGTAATTCCTTTATGATTTCTGCCGCCGGTCTTTTTTATTCGCCTGCAAAGCGACTTTTCAGGCTTAGTAACCGTAAGCTCGGCATAATCATTGACGGAACTGTTTCTTCGTCCGGCACTTGTTGGTCTATAAATTCTAATACCCATAACGTATATCTCTTAATATTAACTAAAACAAATCAATATGAAATTCCGGCTTCAAAAACACAACTGCCTTCTTCCAGCTTGGTGTCTGACCGTAAGTCCTGCCTTTGCGACGATATTTACCAGGACGATTGGCAGTTCTTACTTTCTCAACCTTGACGTTGTATATTTTCTCTACGGCGTTCTTTATCTGTGCTTTATTCGCCTTTTTATTTACTTCGAAAGAATACGCACTCTTAACATTCGCAAAGTGCATTCCCTGCTCTGTAACTAAAGGCCTGATTATAACGTTAAAATCATCCACAATAATACCTGTTAATTATTATTTTCCTTATCTTGATTCAAGACGGACAAAAGCGCTTCTTTTGTAAATAACATCTTATGAAAAGAACAAATTTCACCGGCATTAAGATCAGTGACCGGCGTAATAGTTATTTGCGGAATATTCTTTGCTGATTTATAAATATTTTCGTCCGCTGAATAAACCGTTACAAGGCAACTGCGCTCAATTTTCAGATTATTCAAAACATTAACAAAATCACGTGTACGAGGTTTCTCAAAACGAAGCTCGTCAACAACAACAATATTATTTTTCAGAAGCTTAGCCAATATTGCCGAATCTCTTGCTAACTTTTTCTGCTTTTTTGGCATTTGCTTGCCGAAATCTCTCATAGTCTTTGCAAAAGTAACTCCGCCGCCTACCCTTTTGCCTGTTCTCTTGTTTCCAACTCTGGCATTACCTGTACCTTTTTGCTTAAATAGTTTTTTATCTGAGCCAGCAACCATGCTTCTGCCTTTATTTGCGGCAGTCCCCAGATGTTTATTTGCATGGTACATTACGATAGCCTGTTTAAGCAGCGGATATCTAATAGAACCGCCCAGAGCTTCTTTATCTATCTTCAAGCTCTCGACTTCTTTTCCCTGAATATTATAAACAGTCAAATCTATCATTTTTTCACGTCTCTTTTTTTTAATCCGGTTATTATTCCGGGGATTATATCATTTTCCCGTTAAATAGCAACTTACCTATTTTTTCTCTGTTGAAGCATCTTTTTTCGAACTGCGGATAATACAATACCCGTCTGCGGGACCTGGGATAGAACCCTTGACAATCAACAAATTATTATCTTTATCTATATTAACAAGCTGATGATTCTTGGATGTAATACGAACAAACCCCATATGGCCGGACATTCTTTTGCCTTTTTTGATATTTCCGCCATGACCACGGTCAGTTCCATAACCTGCCTGAGAACCCGGAGATCTGTGTTTGCGTTCTGTACCATGCGAAGCAGGCATTCCGCCAAAATGATACCTTTTCATTACGCCCGCAAAACCTTTTCCCTTACTGGTTCCGGTAATATCAACCAACTTTTCCTCAGCAAAAACAGAAACAGAAAGCGAATCTCCTGTCTTAAATTCTTCTTTTGAATCTGCAGATAAACGCATTTCTCTTACAAATCTCTTCGGAACTGCTCCGGCTTTTTTGGCATGACCAATAGCAGGATTTAATCTTCGGGATGGCTTTACATCTTCAAAACCAAGCTGTATTGCATTATAACCGTCAGTTTCAGGTGTTTTCACCTGCATAACGACACATGGACCGGCTTGTATAACAGTAACAGGAACCATACTACCTGATTCGTCATAAACTTGCGTTATTCCAACTTTTTTACCTAACAGCATTGCCATTACTTATTTTTCCTAATTTAAACCTGAAAATAATTTATCAGGCTTTTATCCTTACAAAAACACCCGCAGGCACAACTAAACGATTCAATACCTCAACAGTTCGTGCATTAGCTTCATGAATATCAATCAGACGCTTATGGGTTCTCAATTCAAACTGCTCACGTGATTTTTTATCAATGTGAGGACTTCGTAAAACTGTATATCTTTCAACCCGAGTGGGCAATGGAACAGGACCGCTGACCCTTGCGTTTGTTTTTCGAGCATGATCTACTATTTCCTTGGCGGATGTATCAAGAGTCCTGTGATCGTAGGATTCCATCTTTATTCTGATTCTTTCTGTTTCAGTAGCCATAACTTTCCTTTTTGCTACTACCTTCTTTTTAGCCTTTTGTAGCTCGCTGATTAATCAGCAAATCCTAATAAGGTTATAGTTTTAGTGTAATCAACAATATTAACTTTATCTAACAACGGCAGGAAAGGCCTTTTTGATTTACTTTTGATTATTTCTTTTATTAACTAATCTTCAGTTATCAAATTCGCCTTCCTTAAGACTTGGGGCTGCTACTCTTGCAGCGACCCATCCAAAAATTATTTTGGATTCAGGTACACCCCTAAAAAAACCAATAAACCATCCTTGACTAACAATTCGATTTGCCACAGCCCAACTAAAAAAGTTTCGCAAAGTCATCCGTGACTATGCTCGCTACGGCTGAAAACCTCTAAAATTATCACACAACATTATCAATGTCAACAAAATGTTGGAAAAAATTTTAAAATATTTTAAATTTTATAAAATAATTTCCCGGGCTATCTGCTCAGGAACCATTTCATAATTTAATGGCTCCATGGTAAAAGAACCTCGACCAGCGGTTAAACTCCTGATTTCACTGGAATAACCAAACATTTCAGCAAGAGGTGCTTTGGCATCAATAACCTGCATATTTCCATGAATATGGCTATCGGTAATTAAGCCCCTTCTTGAAAGCAAATTACCCTGTACAGACCCGAAATTAGCCTGCGGAACAACTATTTGAAGCCTCATGACTGGCTCAAGCAAAACCGGACCTGCCTGTTTAATCAATTTTTCCATTGCTATTGACGCGGCCTGCTCAAAAGCCAGGCCTGATGAATCCACAGAATGAAATGAGCCGTCAATTAAAGTTATTTTTACCCCAATAACAGGATAGCCGCTCAATGCGCCGCAGCCTAAGGCATCTTTACAGCCACGTTCTACATCAATAACATATTCTTTAGGTACGGCATCACCACCGGATTCATTGACAAATTCAAAATCATCACACCAATGTCCATCTCCTGTTAAAAGAGGGTCTATCCGCAACACTACATGCCCATATTGCCCATGACCCCCTGTTTGACGCACAAACTTACCTTCTGCTTGTGTAGTTTGCGTAATCGCTTCTTTATATGCTACGCGGGGTTTACCAATACGAATATTCAGTCCTCTTTCTCTTATGAGCTTATGCTGCAATACTTCCAGATGCAATTCTCCCATGCCGCTAATTATAGTTTGACCGGTTTCGCTATCAACCTTACATTCAAAAGTCGGATCTTCACGCTTCAAATCCGCCAGGGCATCGTTCAGTTTCGCCCTTTCAGCGGCACTTTGAGGCTCAATTGACATATTGATAACCGTCTTGGGGAAAGAAATGCTTGGCAAACAAACAGGTTTTCTGGAATCGCAGATAGTATCACCTGTCAGAGTTTGTTTTAAACCTACAACAGCAACAATATCACCTGCACTGCATGAATCCAGTACTTTTCGTTCATTTGCATGCATCTCGAATATTCGGGTAATATTTTCCTTTTTATCGCGATTTGGATTCAGGATTCTGCTGCCTGTTTTAAGTTTGCCCTGGTAAATTCTTAAAAAGTATAAATCACCATGGGCATCGCTTGTAATCTTAAACGCAAGCGCTACGAGAGTATCATTCGGATCGCATTTTATAGATATCTTTTTACCTTCATCGCCCGGTTTGTGTCCTTCTATAACAGGTTTTTCCAGGGGGGAAGGCAAATATGCTACAACGCCATCAAGCAGACGCTGAACACCAATATATTTCAAGGCTGAGCCGACAAAGACAGGATTAATTTTATTGCTAATGGTTCCATTTCTGACTGCCCGCATAATCATTTCACTGCTTATAGCTTTATCGTGAACATAGCAATCCATCAATTCCTCATCATATTCAGCAGCAGTTTCAATTAAAAGATTTCTTTGTTTCTGAGCTTTTTTCTGCAATCGTAAAGGAATTTCTGTCTCTTCAAAAGTGGCTCCCATTTTTTCTGTTTTATAGAAAACAGCCTGCATTTTCAAAAGGTCAATTATACCTTCAAACGAATCTTCTGCTCCTATTGGAATTTGCATCACAACAGGAACCGCAAGAAGTTTATTGCGAATGCTTTCAATAGTCATTTCGAAATCTGCGCCAACTTTATCCATTTTATTCACATAGCAGAGACAAGGAAGTTCATACTTTTTCCCCTGCCTCCAGACTGTTTCGCTTTGTGCCTGTACTCCTTCACTGGCGTCAAACACGGCAACTGCCCCGTCAAGAACTCGCAACGACCTTTCAACTTCAGCAGTAAAATCAATGTGCCCGGGAGTATCAATAAGATTTATATCATAACCCTTCCAAGGGCATTTTGTAGCTGCGGAAGTTATTGTAATACCTCTTTCCTGCTCTTCTTCCATGAAATCCATTACTGCTGTACCGTCATGGACTTCCCCCATCTTATAGGTTTTGCCGGAATAATATAATATGCGCTCGGATACAGTTGTTTTACCGGCGTCAATATGAGCCATAATCCCAATATTTCTTATTTCGGCCAGAGTACCCATGTTTATTTTCTTACGGCAAGAATCATTTCATAAAACCAAAGATGCAAATCTTATATAAAAAAAATGCCACGGTTATTACTTTAAAATTACCGTGGCAATAAGAAACAAATATTTTACCATGCAAAATGAGCGTAAGCTTTATTTGCTTCAGCCATTTTGTGGATATTTTCACGTGTTGTCATTGCGCCGCCCTGCTCATTAAAAGCATCTATCAATTCGGCGGCAAGCTTTTCACACATTGGTTTGCCTTTTTTAGACCTGGCTGAAGCCAGAATCCACCTGAAGGCAAGCGATTGCTGTCTTTTCGAGTTGACCTGCATAGGCACCTGATAACTGGCTCCGCCGACGCGCTTGCTGCGAACTTCAATTAAAGGCTTAGCATTATTTATTGCTTTCTCGAATACTTCAAGCGCGCTGACATCTTTGACCTTCGTACCAATTATGTCCATTGCGTCATAAAAAACTTTTTGTGCGGTACTTTTTTTCCCATCCAGCATCAGACAGTTGATAAATTTTGAAACCAGCTTATTGCTGTACTTTGAGTCGGGTTTTAATTGTTCATTTGAAGCTGTAAAACTTTTCATTATATATTCCCAGTTTTTTTATATACTTAAATAGCTTAAGGCTTTAAGCCGCTAATTTATTTTCCTTTCTTTGCCCCGTATTTACTTCTTCCCTGTTTCCTGTTTGCTACGCCAGCACAATCAAGCACACCCCTGACAATATGATAACGCACACCAGGCAAATCTCTTACTCTGCCTCCCCTGATAATCACAGTGCTGTGTTCCTGCAGATTATGGTCTATACCAGGTATATAAGCTGTAACTTCCTTGCCGTCAGTGAGTCTCACACGTGCTATTTTCCGCAACGCCGAGTTAGGTTTTTTCGGTGTTTGGGTTCTTACAATAAGACAAACACCGCGTTTCTGAGGCGAGCCGCTTATATCAGAAACACGCTTTTGTCCCTTCGATTTAGCACGAGGTCGTCTTACTAATTGATTGATTGTTGGCATAATTTTTAATAATTCCTGATTTAAATACTTTTTGTTATTCTTATCAACTAATTACATATAGAAAGAATATTGTAGCATTAAGTCAGAAAATTCCAACATTTTTTTACGTTTCGGCAATAATTTTTTTATAAATTATCTTTTCTCATAAAAAGAGAAATAATAGTTCAAAGTCATTTTTTTCTGTATTGTTAGGATTGCATAATATATTTATCAACTAACCTTGCTTTATAAACAAGGTTATTAGCCTGATAACGCTGATTATTGCTATAAAATTACCCATTATAACATTATGTAACGCAGGTTTCTTATAGACGATTTTCTTTTTGACATGCACAATTCAAACTGATAAATTACTCGAAATAAAATAATGATAAAAAATTTATTGAGGGAACCAGAAAGAACTATATCCAATTTGTTTTGGTTAAAATTTCCTGATAAGAAAGACTTTAGAGTTTTGATTTTGGAAAGAAAAAAATGAGCATAGATAATTTTTTAGGCATCCTGATGCAGTTTTACACCTGGATATATTCTCAGACAGGACTTAAAGACTGGCAATTAATAATTATTTCTTTAGCCGTTTTGTTTTTATTAGTGCGATTTTTATTTTACCTAAGAAAGGCAAGACTAAGAGAAATACATGTAATTCAAAAATCTGTTAGCTCGGATATTATCGGGACTAACCTGTCAGGATCGGAAAATACTTACCGCACAAAGAACAAATTCTGGAAAAAACAGGCTGTTTCTGTTCCTGAAGAAGAGGAAGAACCAAAATCATGGGGTCAGACTACCAGAGAATGGAGACAATTAAGAGAAAAAATCAGGCACCTCCAGCATGATATCGGTAAGCATGAACGATCAGAGAAACATCTCAAAGAGCAAATAACCGAACTAAAAAGTAGAAACGAGAAATTACAGTCAGAAATCAGCAAACGGATGAAAATCGAGGAGGAACTTAAACATCAGACTAATGAGTTGATAACGACTTTATTTGCACAAAAACAGGAAGAGTTTTTTGAAGACACCGTTACTTGCAAAACTCAGCATGAACTTAAGGAAATATACAAATCTCCCGAATTTTTAGAAATCCTACAAACAAAAGACCTGACTGAAAAGACTCCTGATAGCAATGAACACCGACATAGGCAGGTAGAATCGCTGCAAAACAGTCAGAAAACAGACCAAACCTCCACAGAGCAGAAAATTCCCGTCCGGTATTTTCAATCGCAACATGCTGAAAACAAAGAAAACTGCAATCCCTCAGATACAACTGAAAAAGATAATAACCTTCCCCTTGATATCAAGGAATTAAAGGCTATAGCAGATTTAGTTAGGCGTCTGCAGGCACGCAGTCAAGACCATCAAATTAAATAAGTAGTCTATTCGGCTCGAATTACTCGATACCCAATGCTTCTCTGACCGCTGCTTCTGCTTTGGCTTCGGCTTCTTTTGCTTCTCTGATTTCTGCGACTTCTTCGAATTCTTTGGGCAGCGGGGCTTCGGCAAGATGTTTAATCTGCATGTTCAAATACGGTTTGAAAGCAGTTCCGGCTGGTATTAAATGACCGAGTATTACGTTTTCCTTCAAACCGTGAAGCTCATCTGTTTGTCCTGCTAACGATGCTTCTGTAAGAACCTTGGTTGTTTCCTGGAAGCTTGCTGCCGCGAAAAAGCTTTCCGACCACAAAGATGCTTTTGTTATGCCTAAAAGCAGTGTTTTCGCTGTTGCAGGTCTTGGCTTTTTACCAGTAGCTCCGGTGCCACCGATGCTTTCGACTTTATCGTTGGCATTTTGCAGTTCTTTTCTGGAGACAATCTGACCTACTTTCAACTCAGTTACATCTCCAAGCTCGGCAATTTTCAGACTACCTGCAAGGTTTTCATTTTCCCTCCTGAAAACAAATTTATCAACCACTTCACCCGGCAGGAAATTGCTGTCACCTACGGATTCAATTTCGACTTTTCGCATCATTTGTGAACAAATAATCTCAATATGTTTGTCGTTAATATTCACATTCTGTGAACGATAGACATTCTGGATTTCCGTAATTAAATATCTTTGTAAGGCCTCTTCACCTTTAATTCTCAAAATATCATGCGGTACCAGCGGTCCATCAGTTAAAGCGTCACCTGCTTCAGCATAGTCACCGGTATGAACATTGAGATGCCTGTCTCGCGGAACATGGTGTTCTTTTTCCATACCGCTTTCACTTCTTATGATGATTGTCATCTTACCTTTTCGTTTATCGCTTCTAAGCTCAACCCTGCCGCTAATTTCCGCCATAGCTGCTGGATCTTTGGGCTTACGGGCTTCAAATACTTCCGTTACTCTGGGCAAACCGCCTGTAATATCCTGTGTACCGCCAGTAGCCCTGGGTTGATGAGCAAGTAATTGACCTGCCTGGACTGACTGTCCTTCAATAACTTCAATTCTCGCTCCCGCCGGCAGATAGTGGACATCAAGAATTTTACCGTCACTGTCTTCGATAATGATTTGCGGATGTTTATCACCCTTATGTTCAATGACAATCGGTTTTCCGGTTTGTCCTTTCCGCTCTTCCTCAATTCCTATTGTCTCTCCGACAATAATATCGACAAATCTTATCACACCAGCTACTTCAGCCAAAATAGGCGTACGATGAGGATCCCAGCCGAATAACGGCGTGCCTGCTTTTACTTTCTGTCCGTCCTCAATTATTACAACAGCGCCATATGGAACTTTGAACCTGTCAAGTTCTCTTTCCTTCTGATCGGTAATAATCATTTCACCGTTGCGCTTCAATGCAATCGTCAGTTTTGTTCCATCTTTCTGATCTACCTGAACAGCATTAATGTCACGATATTGGATAATTCCGGCATGTGTGGCTTTCTGCTCTCTTTCAAGAATAGCTCTTTCAGCAACACCACCTGTATGGAATGTTCTTAATGTCAATTGAGTACCAGGTTCACCAATGGACTGAGCTGCGACAATTCCTACGGCAGAGCCTTCCTCAACCAATTGCCCCGTACTCATATCCCATCCGTAACACTTTGCACAAACACCGAAAGGACTATCGCAAGTCAGCGTACTTCTGATTCTTATTGCATCAAGCCCCAGCGCTTCAATTTTAGCTGCTGCTGCCGGTGTTATTACTTCGTTCTCACGAATTATCATTTCATCTGTTATCGGATTGCGAATATTATCTCTTGCTGTTCTTCCTATGATAAGCTGAGAAAGAGGGATACTAACTGCTTCAGTTCTTGATGTACTAATAGCGCTCTTTGTAATTCCCTGTAAAGTCTGACAATCACGTTCAATAACAATCACATTTTGCGCTACATCAATGAGTTTGCGCGTCAGATAACCCGAATTAGCAGTCTTCAACGCAGTATCAGCAAGTCCTTTGCGCGCACCGTGTGTAGAACTGAAGTATTCGAGTACAGTTAAACCTTCACGGAAGTTCGATTTAATCGGGGTTTCAATAATCTCACCACTTGGTTTTGCCATTAACGCTCTCATGCCTGCAAGCTGCTGAATCTGGTCAACACTTCCCCTTGCGCCTGAATCACTCATGAGATATATTGGATTCAAATGCGGCTTTCCATCATCAGTCTTATCTTCTTTAAGGCCGCGCATCATTTCGTTGGTTACAGCTACACGAGCATTTGTCCAGGCATCGATTACCTGATTGTATCTTTCACCTTCAGTTAGAACTCCATCGTTGTAGTTCTGTAGAATTTTATCGACTTTTTTCTCAGTTGCTTCGATAATCTCCGGTTTTTTATGAGGAATCTTAAGATCTGTAACACCGAAACTTAATCCTGCCAGCGTTGCATGTTTGAAACCGTATTGTTTTATCTTATCCAGCAAAGTAATCGTTTGTGCAGAACCAGAATATTGATAACTATCACTGATTACCTGGCTTAATTTCTTCTGTGCCATTGTTATATTATAAAAAGGCATGCCGGCCGGAAGCATATCATTGAATATGCATCGACCAACAGTTGTCGTTATGATTTTAGATCCTGAGTTAGCCGAATCACCGACTATTTTTGTGTTCTCTTGAAGCCTTACCCTGATCTTCGTATGTATGCCTATTTTTCCAAGCTCGTAGGCCATTATCGCCTCGTAAGCATCCTTAAAAAGTTTTTGATTTTCAGGTTTGGTAGTATCATAAGGTGACATATAAGTCAGATAGTAATTGCCCATCACCATATCCTGTGACGGCCCTACCATCGGCGAACCATTGGCCGGCGAAAAAATATTCGAGGTTGTCATCATTAATATATGAGTTTCAGCCTGAGCCTCGACACTTAGCGGCAAATGTACAGCCATCTGGTCACCATCAAAGTCCGCATTGAAACCCTTACATGCCAAAGGATGGAGCATGATTGCATTACCTTCGACCAGCACAGGTTCAAAAGCCTGAACACCCATTCTATGGAGTGTCGGAGCTCGGTTAAGCAAGACCGGATGCTGATGAATGACTTCTTCGAGGATATCCCAAACCTGCTCATCGCGTCTTTCAATCATTCTCTTTGCGCTCTTAATCGTATCTGCTAATCCATGCTGTTTCAGTTTTTTAATAATAAATGGCTGATACAGTTCAAGAGCAATTTTTTTCGGCAGCCCGCATTGATATAATTGAAGTTCAGGTCCGACAACAATTACTGAACGTGCCGAATAATCAACACGTTTTCCGAGAAGATTTTCACGGAATCTTCCCTGCTTGCCTTTAATCATATCAGTCAGGGATTTAAGAGGCCTGTTATTACTGCCAAGAACAGAACGTCTGCATCGCCCGTTATCGAGGAGCGAGTCCACCGCCTGCTGAAGCATTCGTTTCTCATTACGAATGATAACTTCCGGAGCATTAAGATCCATCAGTTTTTTCAACCTGTTGTTTCGATTGATAATTCTCCGATACAAATCATTCAAGTCACTTGTAGCAAAATTGTCTCTCTCAAGCAGAACAAGCGGCCTTAAATCCGGCGGAATTACAGGTATAACTTCAAGCACCATCCACTGGGCCTTATTGTTGCTGTTCCTGATTTGGTTAATAATTTTGAGACGTTTTGTTAAGTCTTTTATTTTCTGCTTGCTGTTTGTTTTTATAATTGTGTCCCTGAGCTGATTAGCAATATCATCAAGCTTGAGATTTTCCAGCATTGTTCTTATGGCTTCTGCACCCATAGAAGCTTTAAACGACTTTCCATACTTATTAGTTGCATCTCTGCACTCATCTTCTGTAAGGAGCTGTCCAATTTTTAAAGGGCTTTGTCCGGGGTCAGTAACAACATATTCCTGAAAATATATTATTTTTTCCAAATCTGCGGATTTCATCGCAAGCAAATTGCCCAAACGATTCGGGATAGCTTTGAAGAACCATATATGTACGACAGGCGCAGCAAGATTGATATGCCCCATACGTTTTCTTCTAACACGGCTGTGAGTAACTTTCACGCCGCATCTGTCGCAGATAATACCTTTGAACTTGGTGCCTTTATATTTACCGCAGGCACATTCCCAGTCGCGCTCGGGTCCAAAGATTCTTTCACAAAACAATCCGTCTTTTTCCGGCCTGTAAGTACGATAATTAATTGTTTCAGGTTTTCGTACTTCTCCGAAAGACCAGCTCCGGATATCATTCGGGCTGGCCAAAGAGATTTTGACCGACCCGTAGTCATTTATGCGGTCGTATATACTTCCTAACATTTAAATTCCCCTTATCTGTGACAGTTGATAGTTGGAAAATATTCGATTCATTTTAGAGAGTCGTATTGCCAAGTCGCTTTTTCTCAAGTTGAATATTCAGGCCGAGCCCTCTTATTTCGTTACATAAAACATCAAAAGACAGAGGCGTACCTGCTTCGAGAGTATTCTGTCCTTTAACCATTGATTCGTAAATTTTTGTTCGTCCTTCCACATCATCGCTTTTTACAGTTAACATTTCCTGCAGAGTATAAGCTGCTCCATATCCTTCGAGCGCCCAGACTTCCATTTCTCCAAACCTCTGTCCGCCTGTTCTGGCTTTTCCACCGAGCGGCTGTTGTGTAATAAGACTGTATGGACCGGTTGCTCTTGCATGAATCTTGTCATCAACAAGATGATGCAGCTTCATCATATAAATATAACCGATAGTAGCACACTGATCGAAAGGTTCGCCGGTTCTGCCGTCATATAACTGAGCTTTCAATATATTTGGAATATTGACGAAAAATTCATCTTCAGGAGGAACTTGCTTTGTTTTCTCAAGTTCAGCCTTTCGATTCCTCATACGCTCATTGGCCTCGGCTGTTAATGTCTGAATATCTTCTTCCGTAGCACCGTCAAAAACCGGGGTAACAGCATTGAAACCAAGCACTTTCGCAACCCAGCCGAGATGTGTTTCAAGAATCTGACCTACGTTCATTCTGCTTGGAACACCGAGCGGATTTAATAATATATCGAGACTGGTTCCATCTTCAAGGAACGGCATATCCTCTTGCGGCATAATCTTGGCGATAACGCCTTTATTACCGTGACGACCCGCCATTTTATCGCCGATTGATAATGTTCTTTTTATTGCGACATAGACTTTCACCATTTGCAGCACGCCGCTTGGTAATTCGTCTCCATGTTTTATATTTGCAACCCTTTGTTTTTTCTCATCCTGAAGAGCAGTAATTTTTGCCCAGAATTTATCTACGATTTTCTGCACCTGTTCTCTTGCGGCGGCGGGTTTTATCCATTCACTGTTGAAGTGTTCAATTTGCTCGTAAATAACTTCTTCATCTGTGCTTGCGCCGACTTTCTGACGTGTTGACGGGTCAATAATATTGACCTCTATCTTCTCATGTATGGTATCAATCATTTGTTTGAAAACCATACATTCTTTATTTCTCATTTGCTTTTCATAATCTTTTATCTGTGCAGCAAGCGCTTTCTTTTGTTCATCTGTTCCGGTGCCGCGTCTTGAAAACCGCTCTGTTTTAATTACAACACCTTCATACCCGCTCGGCAGCTCGAGTGAATCATTTTTAACATCTTCACCTGCCCTGCCGAAAATAGCATGAAGCAGCTTTTCTTCAGGAGTAAGCTCTGTTTTGCTTTTCGGTATAACTTTACCTACAAGAATATCGCCTGAGCAAACTCTTGTTCCTGCACGTATGACTCCGAATTCGTCGAGATTTCTAAGAGCTCTTTCGCTTACATTAGGTATATCACGTGTAAACTCTTCTTTGCCAAGTCTCGTCTCACGAACTTCAGCGGTAAATTCATCTATATGAATACTTGTGAAGCTATCGCCTTTGCAAAGTCTCTCGCTGACAATAATTGCATCCTCAAAGTTATAACCATCAAAAGAAACGAATCCTGCAAGGATATTTTTTCCGAGAGCAAGCACGCCATTAGATGTTCCGCCGCCATCTGCTATAATCTGTCCGGCCTTTACTTTCTGACCCAAGTGTACAACAGGTTTTTGATTGAGGCATGTTCTCTCGTTCAAACCTTCGAACTTTTCAAGATTATATTCGTCAGTGTGATTGATTACAATTTTCATAGCATCAACTTCAGTAACTGTGCCGCTGTTTTCAGCCCGTACTACCATACTCGAATTGCGCCCAATCTCACCTTCCATACCGGTTCCGACCAATGGAGGTTCTGTCTCCAGCAATGGAACAGCCTGACGCTGCATGTTTGAACCCATTAAAGCACGGTTTGCATCATCATGTTCCAAAAATGGAATCAGCGATGCCGAAACTCCGACAATTTGCTTCGGAGAAATATCGACATAATCTACTTCTTCCCTGGCAACATGCGCCAGCTCACCGACTTTTCTTGCGAGAATTAATCCTTTGTTGAGCTCTCCAGTTTTGACATCAACCTCACTTGGCGGCGCGAATATTGCTTTCATTTCTTCATCTGCTCGTAAATATGCAACTTCGCCGGTGATTTTACCATTTTTGACTTTTTTATATGGCGTAAGAAGAAAACCGTATTCGTCTATCGAAGAAAATATTGCTAACGATGCAATCAAACCAATATTTGTTCCTTCAGGGGTCTCAATCGGACAAATCCTGCCGTAATGGCTGATATGCACGTCTCGGACTTCAAAGCCGGCACGTCGCCTGTTAAGACCTCCCGGACCCAGAGCAGAAAGCCTTCTTTCATGAGTCAACTGACTCAAAGCATTAGTTTGGTCAACAACCTGGCTCAATTCGCCGCGTCCGAAGAAATAATTGATACTGCTTGAAACACTCTTTGAGTTTATCAGGTCCGCTATATGCATGGGAGTTTCAGAATCTCTTTTCATGCTCATACGTTCCTGCACCGTTCTTCTCAGTTTCAGCAGACCTTTCCTGATTTCATCCGCCGCAAGCTCATCAATTGTACGCAGCCTTCTGTTGCCAAGATGGTCGATGTCATCGACCTCACCTTTGTCATTACGCAGAGATACGATGTATCTCATTGTATTAAGAAAGTCTTCCGGACGAAGTGTCATCTCATTTTCATCTATCGACTGGTTAAACTTTCGATTCAATCTGAACCTGCCGACTCTGCCAAGACGATACCTGTTCGAATCATAAAACTTTTCAAAGAAAAATTCTTTCGCCTTATCTTCATTCGGCGGATTTCCAGGTCTTAGTCTCATATAAAACTTCAAAAGCGCTTGTTTGTGGCTTTGGCAATCATCCTCGGCAAGTGTGTTCAAAATAATTGTATCTCGAACATTTTTTATCACTTCCACGGTTGCAGCGGAGTCTTCGGATTTTTTGATCTTTGTTTTCTTCTTAGCACTTTTTTCCGGATTGTTTTCATATGCATCCTGAACCTGTGAAACCTTATCACTAATTTGATCGCCTGCATTGACAATGATTTCGCCGGATTCTTTATCAACAATTGGCTCAACCGCCCACATAGTGGGTGTTAATTTGCTAACCGGCACCTGTTCCGTTTCGTAGAATAATCGTATAATTTCCGCGGTAGTACCATAAGCATTATGCATTGCACGCAGGAAAACTGTTGCGGGAATTTTGCTGGACTGGTCGATTCTTACAACAAGAATGTCTTTATTTGTAACACTAATCTCTATCCAGCTTCCTCTTTCCGGTATGACCCTGCCGCCGTGGAGAACCCTGTCGCCTTCTTTGCTTTCAATGAGAAAATCCACGCCCGGACTGCGGTGCAGTTGGTTCACTATAACACGCACAGCTCCATTAATGATAAATTCTCCGCCCCCAATCATGACTGGTATTTCACCGAGATATATCGCCTGCTCAGCCAAATCCTCACCTTCCTTGGATCGCAGTCTGCAAGTAATCTTTACCGGATAGCCGTATGTCAGACGTAATTGCTTGCACTGAACAGGTGTATAATGCGGTTTTTCAAGCTCGTAATAGAGATATTCCAGGACTGTTTTCTTATCGTAGCTTTCGATTGGAAAAGTTTCCAGAAAAAGTGCTTCAAGCCCGACAGGCTTTCTTTTTGTCGGCGCAACATCTCTTTGCAGAAACAGGTCAAAACTCTTGTTCTGTATTGCAACCAGATTTGGAATTTCAACCGCATCCTGAACATTGCCAAAACTGCGAACGACTCGTTCCGCGCTAGTTTTACGCATTATTATTCTCCAAAATTAACTGTACCAATCGTTTTTCAAAACAAATATATGTGGCTGTTCTGATTTTCCACATAGTAAAACGACAGGCTTATATGCCCACTCCCATTTATGCTAATTCAACTACCGCACCAGCGGCTTCAAGCTGCTTTTTAACAGCTTCGGCATCATCTTTGCTCAAACCTTCTTTAACAGGTTTTGGAAGACTATCCACAAGGTCCTTGGCTTCCTTCAAACCTAATCCTGTAATGGTTTTTACTTCTTTGATAACCTGAATCTTCTTATCCCCGAATTCTTTCAGAATTACGTTGAAACTTGTTTTTTCAGCGGCTGCTTCTCCTCCTGCTGCCGGAGCTGCAGGTCCTGCAACCATAACGGCGCCGCCTGCTGCAGGCTCAATTCCATACTCTTGCTTCAGGTAATCACCTAATTCTTTTGCCTGTAAAAGAGTTAAACCTACAATTTGATCTCCAAGTTTCTTAATTTCACTGTTCCACTTTACTGCTGTTTCTTCTGACATTTTAATAAACTCCTATCATTTAAGCCTGATGGTAGCCGAAACTCCACTGTTTCGTTTAACCCCTTCGTTCAAGAACAGGGACAGCCACGCAGGCACTTCAATATTGATTTTTAAGCCGCTTGCTTTTCTTGTTTGTCTGCAACTTTTTCTATGCAACCGGCGATAACACCAGCCGGGGCGCCAATGATTGATGCAAGTTTTCTGCCGACTGACTGAGAAAGCATAACAACCTGACCCAGTAACTCTGCTCTGGTAGGCATCTTTGCCAGTGCTAACGCTTCTTTGTCATCCAGTGCTGAACCTTCAAGAAAAGCTCCTTTAACTTCAATTACAGGAACCTTTTTAGTCCACTCGATCATTTCCTTTGCGAGATCGACAATGTTGTCACTGCCGTAAGCAATGGCACATGGCCCGTTAAATAACGAAACGGCCGAATCCATTTTTAAATTAGGCAATGCTTTTTTGATTAAAGAATTCTTTACTATAGTCAGCTTAATACCTTTATTCTTAAGCTCACCTCGCATTACGTTATTATCAACGCCGCTAATACCTTTAACGCTTAGAACTAAAAATTCTTTTACATTATTGTCGGTAATTTTCTTTTCCAATTCCGACTGCAATAATTCTTTTACATATTTGCTCATGTTTATTTCTCGTATCGTTTAATTAATAATCTATGATTAGTTGCTGACATTAACCAGCACACCCGGGCTCATTGTAGCTGATATGCACATTTTCTTAATATATGTACCTTTTGATGAAGCCGGTTTGATTTTCTTTATAAAAGAAACGACTGCTTCTATATTATCGACAAGTTTTTTAGCATCGAAACTTTGTTTGCCCACTACAACATGGATATTGCCGCCGGTATCATTCCTGAACTCAATCTTTCCTGCCGTAAATTCAGACACTGCCGTTGCCACATCACTCGTAACTGTGCCGTTTTTAGGTGAAGGCATTTTACCCTGAGGCCCAAGAACTTTACCAAGTTTACCTACTTTGCCCATAACCTTGGGCGAAGCAATAGCAACGTCAAAATCCAGCCAGCCATCCGTTACTTTTTTAATCAGGTCATCCGAACCGGCTTCAACCGCACCTGCTTTTTTTGCAGCTTCAGCATCCGTATCATCACAGAAAGCAATAACTCTTTTCTGTTTTCCGATTCCGTGAGGTAACGAAATAGAGCCGCGAACCAACTGATCGGCTATCTTCGTATCTATCCCCAAATGAAGCACACACTCGATGCTTTGATCGAACTTTACCGATTTAAACGACTTTATTTTTTCAACAGCATCAGGAAGATTCATGGGTTCCTTGCTTGTTGCCTGTGATTCACTGTTATATCTTTTGCTTCTTAGTCGCATAGCTTTTTTCTCATATAGCTTACTATTTATTTTGTTATTCACTTATTTCTATACCCATACTCCGTGCGGTACCTCTGATTAACTGCTCAGCATTTTCTATATCATATGCATTCAAATCCTTGAATTTTTTTTCAGCAATCTGACGCAGTTGCGCAGGTGTAATTTTACCGACTTTTTCCTTGTTCGGCACGGCACTTCCTTTTGCTACTTCTGCCGCCTGTTTAAGCAATACCGCTGCCGGAGGGCTTTTAACTTCAAAAGTAAAACTTTTGTCCGTATATACTGTGATTATAATCGGTACTATCGTTCCGTTTAAATCTCTCGTACGCTCGTTAAACTGTGAAATAAACTGCCCGATATTAACACCATGCTGACCCAAAGCAGGTCCTATAGGCGGGGCTGGC
The DNA here is from genome assembly GCA_016931715.1 of Sedimentisphaerales bacterium. Classification (GTDB taxonomy): domain Bacteria; phylum Planctomycetota; class Phycisphaerae; order Sedimentisphaerales; family Anaerobacaceae; genus JAFGPS01. The sequence continues at coordinate 33,430 of JAFGEF010000168.1, read as the reverse complement.
GTTGCCTGGCCTCCAGGTGCTTGCAATTTAATTTTTACTACTACTTCTTTAGCCATTAATCACCTTCAATTCTTGCTCTTATCTATTTATGGAAACTCTTAACACCCACCCACTTACACTTTTTCTATTTGCCAATACTCAATATCAAGCGGAGTACTACGCCCAAATATTGAGACTATTACCTTAACAATCCCTCTTTCAGTATCAATTGCATCCACAACACCTTCAAAATTTTCAAAAGCGCCTTCTCGTATCCTGATCATGTCGCCTTTTTTAAATTCAACCTTAATGCTCGGCGTTTCTTCAGGCTTTTCAGCTTCCATAAGCATTTTAGCCACATCAGTATCACGCATTGGCGTAGGAATACCATCAGTTCCAATGAAATCTCCTACACCTGATGTTCCTTTAATCATGAACCAGGCTTTTTCTGGTACCCGGCCGTCATCAGTTGCTGCCATTTCCATAAAAACATAACCGGGATATAATTTCCGATTATGAACCGTCTGTTTATTGCCGCGAATACGTTTTATCCGCTCAACCGGAACCTCGATTCTGCCAATAATATCAGTCAGGCATTCTCTTTCAACTTTCTGTGCAAGAGCATCTCTAACCTGAGATTCCTTATTTGCTGCAACTCGTAAAACATACCACTGCATATTTACACCATAGATATCCGATTATTTTTTTATGATATCAACCGAAAAGCCAGCCGAAAAATAACTGAAAAAAGAGGTCAGTCGCTCCAAGAAGCAGCGCCATGCAAACCACTACTATAATTACAATCAATGTCGAGACTGTTATCTCCTGTTTGCTTGACCAGCTTACTTTCTTCATTTCTCCTTCAGCAGCAATCATAAAATCTGCTACTTTCGGTTTATTCGACAAAATGAAAATCCCAAAAGCCAGGACTACAAACAAGCCAACAGGAATCAGGGTTTCAATCCACATATTTTCAACTCTTGCCTGAAGCTGATTATATAGCTGCCAGCACCCAACAGCAACAATTATTGCCAGGCCAAAAGCACTAAAAAGTCTCGTGTTTTTACCCTGACCGGATTTATAAATATCAAAAACCATTACAACTCCATTCTATACGAAGTCTTTTTTAACCTTAATTAAGAAACAGGTCAGAAGGGAATCGAACCCCCAACCTTCGGTTTTGGAGACCGACGCTCTGCCAAATTGAGCTACTGACCTATCAAACAGTTCATCAAATTATCGACCAACGAATTATTTGCGTCTTATTTTATGGACAGTTCGTTCCCGCTCCGTTTTACAAAATTTCCGAAGCTCTAATTTAGGTGTGCCTTCTGCAACACTTATACTTGTGCGATAATTCCTGCTCTTGCATTGACTGCACTCAAGCCAAATATATTCTCTTTTACTTTTTCTTTTTGCCATAATACTAATTCCCGCCAAGCAGGCAGGTTTACCTTATTAACGCACTTGCCTTTATCATAATATCTTCCGGAAGCAACCGGCAGATTTAATTTCTACCTGTTTTACCTTTTTTCTGGGCCAGGCAAACTAATAATCTATCCGCTAACAACTAAGCAAGAATTTTGGTAACAACACCGGCGCCAACCGTCCTGCCGCCTTCACGGATAGCAAAACGAAGACCTTCTTCCATAGCGATTGGGGATATAATTTCCACTTCCATTGTTATATAATCACCAGGCATACACATTTCTGCACTCTTGCCTTCTTTTGTCTTAAGAGCAAGTACTCCACCAGTTACATCTGTTGTTCTGAAATAAAACTGTGGCTTATAACCTGCGAAGAACGGCGTATGGCGGCCTCCCTCTTCTTTCGTAAGCACGTACACTTCTGCATCAAATTTAGTATGCGGTGTAATACTGCCCGGAGCCGCTATAACCTGACCACGCTCCAATTCCTTTTTCTCGACACCTCTTAAAAGCAAACCAATATTATCGCCTGCATGACCTTCGTCCAGTGTTTTATTAAACATTTCTACGCCGGTAACAACTGTCTTGCGAATATCTTTAGAAAGACCTATAATTTCAACTTCCTCACCAGTGCGAACTTTGCCGCGATCAACACGACCAGTACCAACTGTACCACGTCCCTTAATACTGAAAACGTCTTCTATAGGCATAAGGAAAGGTTTATCAATTTCACGAACAGGAATGGGAATATATGAATCCATGGCATCAAGCAACTCAATTATCGGTTTGCAGGCTGGATCATCAATGCTTTCAGCTCTCATTGCCAGGCTCGCAGAACCTCTAATCAAAGGTGTGTCATCACCAGGAAATTCATATTTATTAAGGAGATCTCGTATTTCTAATTCCACCAAATCAAGCAATTCAGGATCATCAACCAAATCTACTTTATTGAGGAACACTACTATAGCCGGTACGTTTACCTGACGGGCAAGAATAATATGCTCACGAGTTTGCGGCATCGGTCCATCAGCAGCGCTTACTACCAGGATTGCACCATCCATTTGTGCTGCGCCGGTAATCATATTCTTTATATAATCAGCGTGACCAGGGCAATCAATATGTGCATAATGCCTGTTTTCAGTAACATATTCCACGTGTGCTGTCGCAATCGTTAGAATTTTTGTTGCATCCCTTCGTCCCTGAGACTCGGATGCTTTAGCGATATCGTCATAAGATTTAAACTTTGACAGCCCCTTATAATCCATCACGCGAGTCATTGCGGCTGTTAAAGTTGTCTTACCGTGGTCAACGTGACCAATTGTTCCTACGTTTATATGTGGTTTCGTACGCTCAAATAATGCTTTTGCCATTGTAATATGAACCTCCAATGTACTCGGTTACTATTTTCTTTTACCTTTCTTTATCAATACGAAAATTGCTATCAAGCTTGCCAATTCAATACCAGTCGCTACTCTTTTCAACTACATGACCGGAAAAAATTATGCAGCTCGACACGCTTGCATTTAGCTGCTGATGGGGCTTGAACCCATGGCCTCGTCCTTACCAAGGACGCGCTCTACCACTGAGCTACAGCAGCACAATAAACAGTCCATCATTTAGGCGATTTTTCATATTGATAAATCACCTGTCGATGGTTAATATAACAATTCTATGTATAATTCCTAATGAAAACTATGTAATCTATAAGAAAATCCTCAAATTTGCAAATACAAAAAGGAAAAAAAATAAAAATTCTTAAAATTTTTTCGGAAGTATATACTTTACGCACAAAAATTGGGAATAATTATATTAATTTAGTGCCTTCTTTTTTTGATTTTTATTTTTTTCTCTATTGGTGAGTGAGGGTAACGGACAGATAATTTTTTTTGTGGATAATTAATGCTTAATATAAATTTATCAAGAAAATTTTGTTGGCCTAACAAAAAAGCATCCAATCCTTCAGTGTAATCTATTAATTGCTCGTTTATTGTAAATAAAATTTTTGTTATATCAGGATTTCCATCTGGTTTAATATTTAATATTTGGACTATTGATGTATGTGGAAAAGCACAAGTAACACCATTCCCTGTTATAATTTTTTTATGAGGAACTGAACGTAAATCATGCCCAAGTTTAGAGGCACAGCTTGCGGGAAAAGCACAACTAATAGCACCAGTATCTATTAAAGCGGGGACTACAACAGCAATTTTATTGGCAGGATTAATAACCCTAATCCAGAGCATCGGTAAAGAATTAGGGCATCTTATTTTAATCCCTTCTTTTGTTGGTAAAAGAAATGGGTATTCTTGAATAGGCATCGTTCATTTAATATATGTATGTTACCCCTTCTTCTGGAACAAACATAATAGCAGGAACATCAATACCTTGTTTCCGAGCCAAATCAATTACTTTACCGACATTGGAATCACAAGCAATAATATCTGAACTTCCTTTTACAGGGTCGAAGGCAACATAAGAAGACTCGGAACTTTTACAGATATTATCTTTTTTGCTTTTCGTTTTAGACATAAAAGACGCTCCACACTAAAAAAAGGTGATACATTTCATGTTATTCACCAGATATAATATATCATATTTGCTTTCAAACGGCAAGTAAAATACGCAACGGCAACTATAAAATATCGACCAAATTAACTCTTGCCAAGAAAATTTACTAAATTTTTTCTAAAAATGTTCATACTTTTTAGAATAACCAAAAAAAAGTGCAAAAATATGCAAATTTATCCAAAAAATCTTTATTTTCTTCTTGATAATTCTGTGCGTCAAGTATAAAATTAGTATATTATGAAAAAGAAAAATACAAAACCCGGTCAAACAGATAACGAAGTATTAAAAGAAATCCCATTAGCCTGTATAGACGAAACAGCCGCAACAGAATTTATGGAAAAGCAAAGATGGGGTGAAATTCCTGCTTGTCCTCATTGTGGCGATACCGATGTTGTTAAAGTGATGGGTGAAGATGGAAAGAGAAATAAGCGTTATCTTTGGCGTTGTCATGGATGTAAGAAACAATTTACAGTAAGAATCGGAACAGTTTTTGAAGATTCACGTATTCCATTGAGAATATGGTGTTATGCCTTTTGGAAAGCCTGTTCCTCTAAAAAAGGCATTAGTGCATTACAGATAAGTCGTGAATGTAGCATTACATACAAAAGTGCTTTATTCCTAATGCACAGAATACGTTATGCAATGACAGAGCCAAAACAAAAAGAGAAATTACAGGGAACAGTAGAAGCTGATGAAACGTATGTAGGCGGCAAGCCCAGACATCATCAGACAAAAATTGAAGGCATTAAACGTTCAATCGGTCGTGGAACAAAAAAGACACCTGTATTTGCCATTGTCGAAAGAAATGGCAATGTAAGAACAAAAGTAATGAAAAAAATAACGGTAGAAACGTTAAAAGAAGAATTAATAAAAAATGTCGAATTATCGTCAAGGCTTAATACTGATGATTTTCCTCTTTATCGGAATATTGGCAAGCCATTTGACGGCGGTCATGGGATTGTAAATCATAAAATAAAAGAATATACTCGCGGCGAAGATAACACCAATACTGTAGAAAGTTTCTTTGCTTTGCTGAAACGTGGCGTTTATGGGACTTTTCACTCGGTCTCCAAAAAACATCTACACCGCTATATAAATGAGTTTGCTTTTCGATGGAATGCCCGTAAAATAGACGATGGTATGCGTGTTCAAAAGGCTATTAGAAGTGCAGACGGCAAACGATTAATGTATAAAGAACCAATTTCAAAAACAGCATAATAGAATTGTTGTTTGACAAGTTAATATTTGGACGATATAAAAATATCCCCCAGTCAAGGGGTAAGCCTCGACTGGGAGAATGTTCAGAATTTAGGATTTAATCCAGATTCTAAACGCTTTGAGGCCATAGGAAGCCGCATATATTACTTTTCCATTACGGAGTGTAATATATGCAGTATAGACCCAATGGCCTTGTGGGGTTTGTTGCTGTTGCATACAAAAACCTTTCAAATAAAGCAACAGAACTGTTAAACACGTTGGATTGCTGTAGTTCTTTATGACCAGCAATCAATGCTCCGGCTGGGAATCGAACCCAGAAGGCAATAAATGCCATTACGTTCCATGCGTAATATGTCTGCCGTTTCATCACCGGAGCAATTAAAAGTTTGGCCTTGTAGGCTCTCTGGGAGTACAGAAATTTCCTACAAGGCCATTTTTTCGCTTGACGTGGTGGCGCCCGAGGCTGTAAGATATGTAATAAATAATTGAAGTGTATGAGCATCCGTGCCATACTAATATTAGTAAGGGGTTTGTTGGTAGCAAACCCCTTATCTTTTATCACTCCTTTTTATTAAATATTGTAACGTTGTTTATTTTTCGATATGTAGCCGGTCTTCTACCGCTACCCTTTTGTACTATCTCAATGTATCTCTGTTTAATAAGCCGATTGAAGCAACCAGCTAATGAACCGTCATCAACTTTGCCGATGCTTGCCATTATATCATTTTTATCCCATATTCCCGGAAATTGACTAATAGCTCTTTTTACATTTTTAGTCAATGAGCCATATCCTTCTGCTTGACTTTGTTCTATTGTAGTAGTAGGATGTTGAATAGGTGTTATGTTTATGCCAACATCAGTCTTTTGAAGCATAGATAACACAGTATCTAAAGCCTCAAGCTCTTTGGTAATTTGTTCGACCGATTGCAACATTTCGTTGCGTTGTTTAATCTTTATTTCTTTTAAGTTTACTAATTCATTTAAGTTCATAGATATATCCTTTATTAAACCTATCTTGATTATACAAGAACACAAGACAAACGCAATGGAAAATTAATATTTTTGAAATTATTTTAAAAGCATAATACTATTAAACACTAAGTGATACTAATGAAAAACAAGGGAAAAAAGAATAAAAACTCCGGCCCTAAGCCCGATAGCCTCAAAATTGATGAAGAAAACTGGGAAATTGCAGTAAAAAAGGCGATTTTAAGGAAGAAACCTGAATCTGGATGGCCAGATAAGGATAAAGCTAAAGATTCTTAACCAATAAGATTACCTTAAAAATCACACCACAATTTATCTGTGCGTAAAGTATATACTTCCGAATTTTTTTTACACATCTCAAAATAATTTGATTCTGCCCGAAAAATCATGGAAAAAAGAATGTTAAAATTCGCCATATTCTTAAAATATATTTTTTATGATAAATACCTTATATGGAAAATATCATTGACACACCTAAACACATGTTTTAAACTATCGTATTAAACGTCCGTTTAACAAGGTTTATTTAATGGCAGACTCAGAAAACAATAGCATAGACGAAAACTCAAACAAATCTGTGCAGGAGAGGCTTCTCAATGCGGCAGAAGAGCTTTTCTGCGAACGCGGATTTGAGGGAACAAGCATACGAGACATTGCCGCATCTGCAGGATGCAACATTGCTTCGGTAAATTACTATTTCGGAGGCAAGCAGCAATTATATGAACAGGTATGGCAGCATCATCTGATTCCGATGAGAGATTCAAGAATCGCCAGTATAGAACAAATCTCCCAGAAAAAGGAACAAAAACCGAACTTGGAAGAATTGATAAAGTCTTTTGCCGACGAATTTGTCGGCTCAATAGTTGATACACAAAAGACCTCTCGGTTAGGTAAACTCATGGCCCGGGAATATATTAACAAGCATTTACCCGAAAATATGTTTCTGAATGAAATAATGATGCCTACGGTTAATGCCATGCAAAAAGCATTAATGCTGACTTTTCCCAACCTTGATGAATCAAAAATTCCTTTGATTGTTTTTTCTCTTATTGGCCAGCTTGTACATTTAGTTCATGTAAGGGAAATTTTTAAAGAAGATACCAACGAATTAATACAAAAAGCATTCAATTCTAACGAAATAATTAATCATATTGTAAAATTCTCATGCGCCGGAATTAGTGCATATTTAAAGGAAAAAGATAATGAAGAAACAATTTAAGGTCTTAAATATCAGACCTTTATTACTGAATTTAATAATGTTATGCGTCTGTGTCATATTATCCAGTTGCATGGCTGGACCAAAATATTCAAGACCTGAAACTACGGCAGAAACTGCGGAAACCTATATTCATGCAGGCAGCCATGAAAGTGATGTAAATAGTTTACCGGCTGTTAACAAATGGTGGGAAAACTTCGGTGATCCTATTACAGCAGAGCTTGTAGAAGAAGCCCTGACCAATAACTATGACCTAAAAGCGGCAGCATCAAGGGTATTGCAGGCACAGGCATCATTATCTGAAACTCGCGGCTTACAATGGCCTGATATTTCTTACAACCTCAACCGCAACAGGAGCAAACAATCATTCAACCTTGGCAGTTTTGCCGGAGGCGGCAGATTCACCGTCATGAGCACGACATGGTCGCAGGATATTTCCGCCACATATATTCTGGATTTATTCGGCAAGCTTAAACACATGGAAAAAGCCGCATGGGCTGATTTGCTTATGATAAAAACAAATGAGCAGACCTTGACAAACTCGATTATCGCTTCAGTTGTTAATGCCAGAATTAATATCGCAATGGCTCAGAAACGATTGGCTCTGGCAAGGGATAACATAACAAGCCAGCAGCAAACACTTGAAATCGTTGAGAGGCGATACCAAGAGGGTCTCGTAGGACCGGTAGATTTCAGGCTGGCTCGTGAAAATTTAGCTTCTTTAAAAGCTATAGAACCTGCAATTGAGCTTCAACTAATTACAGCTCGCAACGCTCTTGATGTAATACTGGCACGAAGGCCGGGTTCTTCTGAAAATCTTCCTGAAACTCTGGAAGATTTGCCGCAAATGAAAAACATACCTGTTGGTTTGCCTGCGTCACTGCTGGATCGCAGACCTGATGTCATGGCTGCCGAATTTACACTTATCGCCGCTAACGAACGTGTAGGCGTAAGCATAGCTCAGCTTTATCCCGACCTTGCACTAACCGGTTCTTATGGCTTTTCAGGTGATACTATCGAAGAAATTTTCAAATATGACTATACTGAAATGTACGCAGCTATTATGAATCTTTCTCAGCCGATTTTCAAAGGCGGACAAATTAAAGCACAGATAAAAGCAGCCAGGGCTCGCTACGAAGAACTTGCCGCAAATTATGCAGGAACCGTCTTAAATGCCCTGAGAGAAGTTGAAGATGCCCTGATTACAGAAAAAAAACTTGCAGAACAGCTTGAACAGGCACAAATTCAATTAACCGAAGCAAAAGCGGCGGAAGATTTGTCGAGACAGCTATACCAGAACGGCGTTGAAGGTATTTTGGCTGTCCTCGAATCGGAACGCAGAAGCAGAATGTCTGAAGAGCAACTAATCATTCTAAAGAGTCAAATCTGGTCATCAAGAGTGAATCTCCACCTTGCTCTCGGCGGAAACTGGAACGACACACAAAAGCTTAATGCAAAAAACTAAATACTCAACTTGACTGACTTTTTTCAGTGATTTTTTACATATATGGACAAAATCTCAATAAAAACAGGCAATTTCTACGATATAGATTTTGAACAAAAAAAGTATCATTGGGAGATTGCCTATATGTTCAAAATCTTTCGTTTTCCGTCAAAACTAAAATCTTTCTTTGACCCTTACAAAATAAGTTCCACTTTAACCACTTCCAATACTTCCAGATGCTCCTTCTGCTGATAGACTTTTCATGAGGACGACGCAATATCACCTCGCTCTACCGTCATCTCGACAGCCGCAATCAGCCGCACCGCAGTCGATTCAATAACTTTCTCAGTGTTGGAAGATGCAACTACGCTCAGGTTCTGCACGTGAAAGCATACGACCTGCTCAATCTGCTCAGACCCGACAAAGGCGAAACTATCGAATTGATTCTCGATGATTCCAAAAAACAAAAAAGCGGCAAGCACATGGAAGCTGTAGGCTGGATTCGAGACCCATTAGCGGAAATACAATTATAATTTTAATGCGGCTTTTGTTTTTCATTGATTATTACCTTTCGACAATTGATATTTTCATCCAGTATAAATCTCGTTTAAGGAATCTTCAAGATACAATTCCTGTCTGAGCTGAAACATGGTACAATCCTGAAAATTTGATTATACATGGAGAAAATGATTATGAGAAGCTATAGAAAAGAACTTTTGTTCAATACAACGAAAAGGCGCGAGTATATCAATATTACGCCGGAGGTTGAGCGATGTCTTGCCGAGAGCGGCGTAAAAGAAGGATTTCTGCTTTGCAACGCTATGCACATTACAGCAAGTGTTTTTATAAATGACGATGAATCGGGATTGCTTCATGATTTCGAGGTGTGGCTGGAAAAACTCGCACCTGAAAAACCATATTCAAAATATCATCATAACGGCTTCGAGGATAATGCCGATGCGCACTTGAAGCGGAGCGTTATGGGAAGGGAAGTTGTTGTCGCAGTGACAGAGGGGAAGCTTGATTTCGGTCCATGGGAGCAGATTTTCTACGGTGAGTTCGATGGCAAAAGAAGTAAACGTGTCTTAGTTAAAATCATCGGTGAATAAGATTGTACGATTGGCGACTGTAGGTTTGAAACTGGCACAGAATGCAAAAGGTTTCGGGATTTGGTCTTTCGCAATATTTGCGGCTGCACACTGGTCGGTTGATTTAATCTGGCTTCAATTATTGTCATGGGCAAGCCGCAAAGGTTCAGCTTCGCTTGGACGAAAGGGTTTTATAGTTGTTCTTGCCTTATGCGGAGTTGTTCTTTTGGTCTTTTGTTTCTTTATAGTGCACTGAAACTATTGTTTCAATAAGCAGTTGCGCTTTTCTTCAATGTTTCTATATCCTTTTCTGAGCCGCAAACGAGCAGTGTATCTCCCATTTGGAAGATGTATTCTGCACTTGGTGTGATAAACTGGGATTCTTCGCCATGTTCCTTTTTTCCTTTTACAAGAAAAACAGAAATGTTATAACGCGAACGAAGGCGGAGTTGTTCCAATGCCTGACCGACCATCCAGCCCGGTACCTCAATTTCTGTTATAACACTATCGCCGCCTATATTCAGAATATTGGATTTATCGTGAGCAGGTATCCGTGCGCCGAGTTCGATAGTTATGCTGCGATTGGCAACTTCCTGATTATAGCGGCGCATAATGTCACTCATAATGACCGAGCCGACGAGGCGCTGCTGAGAATCAGTAACAGGCAGGCGGTCGAAACCTGTTCCAGAAAAGAGGTCAACTACTGTATCCAGGGATTGATTTATCGATACCGCCTGAAGTTCCTGTATGAAATCGACTATATGATGAATATGCGCCAGTTCTTTCGGGTTGTTTAGGACATATTTAAGGTCCAGAAGCTGGATAGCTCCGGTGTACCTGCCTTCGCTATCGACAGTAAAAATATTATTTCGATGTGTTTCCAGTGCAAGACGAACAAGTTCGTCAAATTTGGTATTTTCAGAAATTGTTACCTCATCGTGACGCATAACGTCTTTTACTGATATTGTGCGAATAATATTAAGATCGTCGCCATGATGTGCCATTATTCCTCTTCGGCGAAGTTTTTCGGTATAAATTGATTCGGCGCACAGTTTTCTTGAGATGAATGTCGCAATAACAACGGTAAACATAAGCGGCAGGATAATTCCGTATTCGTTCGTCAATTCAAAAAGAACTATAATAGCCGAAAGCGGAGCCATAGTGCATGCACCATTGACAGCGGCCATTCCGACAAGAGCGTAGGCTGCCGGTGAAGCGGTGATTTGCGGAAAGAAGTGATAGACTATAGTGCCGAACGCTCCGCCAAGCATTGCACCGATAAATAGCGAGGGCGCAAAGACACCGCCTGAACCGCCTGAACCGATAGTGACAGACGTCGCGAGAATTTTTAAAACTACGAGAAGCAGAATGATATCGAGCTCAATTTTTTTTTGGAAAAGCTCTTCAATAGTGTCGTAACCAACACCCATAATATGCGGAAACTTGAGAGCTATAATTCCTACGATAATTCCGCCGAAAGCCGGCCGTATCCATTGAGGAATTTTAGTTTTTTCAAAAAGGTCTTCCCCGATATAAATACTTCTGGAAAACACAAACGCCACAAATCCGGCGGTAAGACCAAGTATAAAATAGAAAGCGAATTCCCATGGGGACTCTAAATTGAAAGACGGCAAATTGACGAACTCGGTTATGTTGCCGTGAAAATGGCGGGTTACAGCGGCGGCGGATACCGAAGAGACAAGTATTGGCGTAAAAGGCGTAAGTCCGAAATCAGAGACAATCAGTTCCAGGGAAAATAAGGCGCCTGCTATGGGGGCATTGAAGGTTGCAGAGATTCCCGCAGCTACGCCGCAGCCGACAAGCGTTTTAAGCTGAACAGGACTCAGGCGAAGCATCTGTCCCGTTGTAGAGGCAATCGCAGCGCCGATTTGAACGATTGGGCCTTCACGACCAACTGAGCCGCCTGAACTGATACTGAGAGCAGATGCAAGGATTTTTACTAATACAACTATTGGACGAATGATACTGTTTTTTGCAATTACTGCTATCATTACTTCCGGAACTCCGGGACCACGGGCTTCACGCGCAAGGAAATAAATCAAAGGCCCGACAATAGCTCCGCCAAGCATAGGCATAAGCAGTCTGCGATACCATGCAACTTCAAGGAGCGTTTGTGATGCCATATTCGGAGTATTCCAGAAAGCTCCCTGGAAAAGGTAAATCATTTTCTTAAAAAAAAGCGCACCGAATCCGCCGAGGACACCGACAAGAGCAGCTAAAATCAGCATTTGGGTTGCCGGTGACATTTTCAGGCGGTGAAATAGAGATTGTTTTTGTAATTTATTATGACTCATTGTAGAAATAATATTTCAGCTTTCTTTCTCTGTCTTGAGGATTTGTTTTAAATTGTATTGAGCCAGCGTATTACGACCAACCTGAGTTATATGTTGTAAACTGTCATTGTAATCAGCCATGGATTGTGCAAAGCCTATGCTCGAGAGAGCTTCCGATATTTCCGACAAGCTTATCATTTCGGGATCCCTTGCGGGAACATATCCAGTTTTCGGCTCTGATGTTTTTACTAAAATTCCATGATTAACAAAAGATCGCAGAATTTTTTCAGTCAGCTCGACAGGGATATCCAGTTTGCCGGATATGGCTTCTGCCTCAAGCGGGGACTGTTTATATTGAAATGCATAAGCAATCTCTCTTACGATATTTATAGCAGTAATATCATTTGCGATGAAGTATTCCTCATTCTTTTTAGCTGACGCAATTTCTGCGGCGTCCAGGCTTTTCAAATGCTGTGTTGTGTATGTCAATTGCAGCCCGAAAAGAACAATCAGCCAGCTTATATAAATCCAGAAAACACTTAAGGGAATTAAGCCGAGCATTCCATAAACCTGGTTGTAAGGTATGAATTTATTAACATACATTCCGAAAATCCATTTTGCAAAAGCCCAGACCAGTGCAGCTACTGCTGCGCCCCAGATAGCCGGCTTAATATTTACTTTCGTATTGGGCAAAACGAAATATAACAGAAAAAAAGCAACCACAGATATAAGATAAGACAAAACAGCAGGTATGTAATCCGGGCCAGAGGTTTCGAGTTCGGTGAAAGCCGCATTAGTGGTCGCAATATAAACACCTACTCCGAGAAGTATCGGTCCAAGTGTGAGAAGTGTCCAGTAGTTGATGATTCTCTGTAAAAAGTTTCTTCCTCTGGAGACTCGCCAAATATTGTTGAATGCTTTTTCTATAGTAGAAAGCAGAGCAATTGCAGCCCAGATAACTATCAGAATACTGACCAGTGTTACCGAGCTGCTGTGAACACCTGCGAAAAAGTCCGAAACAATATCATCGAGAGTTTCCGTGAGCACGATGGTATTATCAGGATCATTTGTTTTTGGGTCTATGTTATTTATGTCATTGACGAATATGATGGGTGAAAAAATATTGTTTGCGTCACTTTCTGAAACATTATTATCATTTGAAGTATATTTGATATTTGAAAGCTGAAGCTCATCATATATAAGGTTTTTGACTTTAAAGCCTATGTCACTATAAGCCGGAAACAGTCTGAATATTAAAAGCATCACAATTGCAAGGGGAATCATTCCGAAGATAGTGCGATAGGACAACGCCGCAGCCTGCAGGGCGGCACGATTCAATCTGAGCAGCTTGGCACAATGTGACCATAATTTTATCTGAAAGACAGCAAGACGGCCCATTCTACCGAGTTGTGTGTTTGGTGTTGTTAAAAGCTCTGAAAAGAATGACATCCCTGTTTTCCTTTACTTAAATAATTCTTCGAGACCTCTGCGTAGCAAGTCAGGCAATTCCTGTTTGAATCCTTCTTCGAGAATTTTACGGGTATCAAGCTGCGGATTATCGGCCGTTCCTGTGATATATAAAGAAATTCTGTTTTCACTTTGCCGGCCAACTCTGGCTGTAGTACCGCTAAAAGTATATGGTAATGCCACTGTCATGTTAATAGTATTGTCAAGACCAATGACTCCTGAAAAGTTGACAGGATTATCGCCAATGTCCATTTGCATATCATCATATTTAAGATAGCTGTCTTTTAAAGTGAATTTTGTTGGATGAATAGTTATAACTGTCCCAGGGACATTGCCTCCGGATAAAGCGACAATCTGTCCAAGAAAATCTGACGTTTGCATTTTAAGGTTCATTACTGATATTGTACCAACTATTTCGGCTTTATTTTTTGCAGTTGAGTCGAGCGGTATAATGAGTTTCTCGCAATGAAGGTTTGCTATACCTTCAGCTTTCGAGACATTTGCAAAGATAGGATTAAGATATTTCAACAGGATTTTAGCCATCTGGTCATCTATTTTAATATTCTGTACAATCTGCATAGGTTTGCCTGTTTCGAATAAAGCAGGCTGTTTTTTGAAATCTGCTTTTGCTCCGAAGTTTAATTTTCCTTCATTAACGGTAGTAGAAAATGGAGGAATTTCCAGCACTCCATTTGTAACCGCGATATCTATATCCGTCGGGCCGATATTAAGTCCCATATAGCCTGCCTGCTGAAAACCTAAATCAGCCTTTGCATTAAGATTGGCAAGAAGTTTATCTGTTTGCCCAGCAGGATACTCGCTGACAAAATTAATATTGTTTGTTCTTTTGCCTTTCAGTTGAAGACCTTCCGGCATGAATGGTCCAACAATCTGGCTCAAAGCTGACCAGTCATATTGCAGCTCGATATCGCCGTTCAATTTTGTTATGCCGTTCTGTTGTGTCTGGTTTATGTTGGCTTTTGGAATATTTAAGTCAGGACTGTTGAGCCTGAAAAATACTTCCTGAACTTCTTTATGTTCTGCGTCTAATTTAATATCAAATACTGCGGTTGCTTCACTGCGTTCGAGAGGTTTATTATCGGGAAAAGTTACTTTCAGATTTTTTAAGGAAGTCGAATCTGATTTTACTGAAAATATCTGTTTTTGTGCACTAATCGCAACCTGAGATTCCGCAATGCCGGACAGTCCAATTTTTTCAGGCATACCTCCAAATAAAACCGCAAAAGGTTTCAGCTTAGCCAGATTCATTTGTTCCGCCTTGACAATTACATTAAACGCATCGAAATTTTCTTTTTTCAATGGAACAATCGCATCTTTAATGCTGGTACGACCGAAATCCATACCCGCGTCAAAAGAGCTTATGTTAAGAATATTCTTTTCCCTATTGAGATGAAGGGTATATGTCACGTCACCTGAAGGCATCGAGGCGGTGACATTGTTTGGACCTGTTATATTTAAATCCTTGATGATTGAAGAGCCTGAAAGCCTGATATTCTGATCAGCCAGAGAGAATTGGCCTGATTCAATAAACTGACCTGCAAGCTTATACGGACCTATATCAACAAACTGGCTCAGTTCAGTCTGGAGTTTGGTCAAATCAGCCTGGCCATCGAATTTTATCTGTTCGAGATTACCGCTTGCATTAATTTTTATAAATGATGAAGAGACAAGCAAATTGTTAATATTAATTCCAGCTTTGTCAGGCGATACCTTTGCTTCCGCAGATATGGGAGCAGAGAGAGCAACTTGTTTTCCGTCAACAGTTCCTTTCAAATCTGCCAGTTTTGCCTGTGCCTGAATTTGTTTCCGGCCTGCAGTGCCGGTGGTTTTAATTTCCCCTGTAATATTTCCTGAAGAAATTTGTGCATTGTCTTTCAAACCCAGTGTTATGGGTAACTGTGAAATTATAGCCGCAACATCACAATCAAAAGTACTATTCAGGTCGTAATTGGCATCTGATTTGAGAAAACTATCAAGTGACTTTATTGTCGTAGGTATTGTTCCGCCAGCCTGGATTTTCGCCCAATCAGTATGAATCTCCATTTTATCGATGTTGATCATCTTTTGTTTCTGCGTGAGTTTTAAGTCAACATCAAGAACTGAGGTTTTAATTTTTTCCTGTGTTCGTTTGTTATCGATTTCAAGCTGCGAGCCTTTAACGGTTCCGGCTGCATTTTCCAACTGTCCATCAATCACACGACTTTGAATATCAACTGAAATGCTCCCTTTGGACTTAATATCGAGACCGGCCATTTTAAGAAAAGGTTCTATCGATTCGAGATCGAGGTTTTCAATATTAATACCAATATCCAAATCTGCGTTCTTCATGGTCCAGCCGGATTTTTTGGCAGGTGTGACATTTCCTTTTACTTCGACAGTTGATTTTTCACTATTTGCAGCAATAACCATGCCAAGATTGAAACTCGATTGTTCGCCGAGAGGCCTGACATTGATGTTAGAGTTTATCTGTGCCAGTTCAACCGTTTTCGAATTCGTTCCTGTTAATTTAACGTTTCCATCTTTTAGGCTGATATCCGTAGCGAGTGCAAACTTCGCTGTTTCGGAAGCTGAGTTTTCCGATTCGACAGAGCTTGAAGCAGAAACAGCAGGGGGCTTGTTGTTCATATTTATCTTAACCAGCGGCGTGTCAATATTTGTCTGGCCGAAGTTAAGATTGCCAGTCAATAAAGAGCCGTAATTGGGTTTTGTTGAGATGTTTTTAACCCTTACTGAAATCCAGCCTGCGTTATCATCGAAGCTGAAATCTGCTATATGGACTCCTTTCAGCCAGCTTACGGACAGATCGGAAAATTCTGTTTTGCCTTCAACGGCAGTATTGATTTTGGAAAGGATTATCTGACTTACTTTTCCAGAAGATAGAATTGCTGGTACCGCAAAAACAATAAAAATTACAAGGAGTAATAATACTCCTAAAAGCACCTGGAATACTCTTTTGAATGTTCTTTTTCCCGGCTTTGTTTTTGGATTATCTTTACGTTCCATAGCCTTGACCCCCAAAAAGAGTTATTTGGAAAATACGAAGCAAATTTTTTTATGTGTTAAGCACTTGTAAATTATATTTTTGCAGGAATTAATTCTGCATTATCTCGTCCGATTTGTGCTTAATAATTTCATCAATTTTATCGATGTACACTTTGGTAATATCTTCAACCTGCTTTTTCTGTTTTTCGAGGCCGTCTTCGGTTAGGAGTTTTTCTTTTTCCTGTTTTTCGAATTGTTTATTCGCATCCCGGCGTATATTACGAATAGTAATTTTGGTCTGCTCGCCGGCCTGTTTTGCCTGCTGAACAAGCTGCTTTCTTCTTTCCTGGCTCAATGGCGGGACATTCAATCTGATCATTTTTCCGTCTATAACAGGAGCAATACTTAAATCGCTGCTTTTAATCGCCTTCTCAATTTCCTTAATCGAGGATGGATCAAAAGGCTTGATTATAATGACGTCGCCCTGAGGTGCAGCCAGCGTTGCCATCTGCTTTAGCGGCGTGGGGGTTCCATAAAAATCAGCCTTAATATTCTCAATCAGTCCTGTGGAAGCTCTGCCGCTGCGAACGGTTTTAAGTTCATCATGCAGAACCTCAACTGCTTTTTTCATTTTTGATTCGGTATCGGAGAAAGTATCATTTGCCATCTTTAACCTCGCTTAGCAATAATTTTTGTACCTACTTTTTCACCGGAAAGAGCTTTTGCTATGTTGCCTTTTTCAAAAATATTCAAAACAATTATGGGTATTTTATTATCTCGACAAAGACTTATCGCCGAATGGTCCATTATTCTAAGATTTTGGGAGAGAACCTGGTCGTAAGATAATTCTTCGAATAATACAGCATTGGGATTCTTTTTCGGGTCGTCGTTATAAACACCTTTGACCTTTGTTGCTTTGATAAGCAGCTCAACATCCAACTCAGATGCTCTTAGTGCCGCACAGGTATCTGTAGTAAAGAACGGATTTCCCGTTCCGCCTGCCAGTATAGTAATCCTTCCACGCTCAAGGTGACGGATAGCCCTTCTGCGAATAAAAGTCTCGCATAAAGCCGGAACATCAATCGCACTGAGTACTCTTGTTTCCTGGCCGAGTTTTTCAAGTGTTTCCTGAAGAGCACAGGCATTTATAATAGTAGTGAGCATTCCCATATAATCCGCTGTGTTTCTTGGTATTTGACTTGCCTGTGAGAAATGCTCGCCTCTTAAAAAATTTCCGGCGCCAACAACAACCGCTACCTGAAGTCCCATTTTTGTAATTTCGGCTATTCTTTCGGCTATAGAAGCAAGAGCCTGACCATCAATACCAAAACCGCCGGGTTTGCAAAAACTTTCACCCGAAAGTTTTAGTAACACACGTTTGTATTTGCTTGTTCCCATATAGTTCGTATCTCAACTGAGAAACGATTCTTGGATGAAATCAGCCTACTTCAAATCTCACAAATCTTGCGATAGAGGCCTGACCACCTGCCTGTTTTGCTGCATCAGCGAGAACCTGTGACACTGTTTTGCTGTCATCTTTTACGAACGGCTGATCAAGCAGGCAATTTTCCGCATAGAATTTACTCATTTTACCTTCTACTATCTTTTCGACGATATTTGCGGGTTTATTTTTAACCTGCTCTGCGAAAATGGCTTTCTCATGTTTAATCGTTTCAGGATCAATCTGGTCTTTGTTCAGTGCTAATGGTTTAGTTGCAGTGATATGCATTGCAATATCATTACCAGTTTGCTTTAGCATATTATTGTTGATCATTGATTTGTCAGAAACATCGATTTGAACCATTGTGCCGACTTTTTCATTGAAGTGGATATATGTACTTATAAAACCGGATTTGTCGAGAGTAAACTTCTGATAGTCACCAACCTGTGTTTTTTCGCCGGTTTTGCTGACTAATTCCGTAAGAATATCTCTGTATTTCTTTCCGCCTATTGTAGTATCAAGAACATTATCTATACCCTGATCCTGAGGACATGCAATAGCATAATCAACCAGGGTTTTGGCTGCTGTTTTAAAATCATCGTTCTTTGCAACAAAATCTGTTTCACAGCAAAGCGTCGCCATTGCCGCTGTTTTTCCTTCGTTACTGGTTTTACCAACGACCATTCCCTGGGTGGTTTCACGCTCAGCTCTCTTTGCCAGCGTAGCAAGACCTTTCTTTCTGAGGGTATCCATTGCCTTTTCGACATCGCCTTCAGATTCCTGAAGCGCTTGTTTGCAGTCCATCATTCCCTGTCCGGACATTTTTCGCAACTTGACAACCATTGCAGCCGAAATTTCCGTCATCTTAAAACTCCTATTCTCTTTTTTTCATAATTATTCAAAGGAAATTTACCTGTTTGGAAATCGACATCCACATCGAACCAGGTGGCTGCAAACTTCTTCTCGCAAAAGCATACAGCCTTTTTCTTTATTACAATAAACATACAAAAACTATTTATTTTTACTTTTTTAAACAGAATCCTAATGCTCGTTCTGTTCTTCCTGTTGCGCCGTCTCTGAAACCTGTACCTGATCTTGTTCGGCGGCAGTTGCAGTTTCTGAACTGCCTTCTCTTGCTCTTGCCAGTGCAGGTCTCTTTGAACGAACTCTTTTGGGCCTTTGTGTTGTTGCTTCCTGACGTGCAGCAACCATAGTTTTTCCGATAGCAACAGCATCAGCAAGCTCGTTAAGAATTAAATCTACAGCCCTGATAGAATCGTCATTAGCAGGAATAGCAACATCGACAGTATCGGGATCTGAGTCAGTATCGAGAATACCTACAGTTACTATGCCTAATTTTTTGGCTTCATGAAGAGCGAGATATTCTTTTTTGGCATCAATCACAACTACAGCTCCCGGTAAACGAGACATTTTTCGTACGCCCTGAAGGTTGGATTTGATTTTTTTCATCTCGCGTTTAAGTCTTGACGCTTGTTTCTTACTCTCATTATCCAAAGTCCCGTCTTCTGCCATAGCTTCTAACTGCTCAAGTCTCTGAAGACGAATGCGGATAGTCCTGAAATTAGTAAGCATACCGCCAAGCCATCGCTGAGAAACGTAGTGCATACCGCACTTTTCTGCCGCACTCTCGGCTGCCTTCTGTGCCTGGCGCTTAGTGCCTACAAAGACCACGTCCTTACCTGTGGAAGCCACCTCGGCGAGAAGCTTCTTTGCCACCAGCATTCCTTTTAGGGTTTTTTTAACGTCGATAATATGAATATTACCGCGTTTTACGAAAATGTACGGAGCCATTTTGGGATTCCATCTGCTTACGGCATGACCAAAATGCACTCCGGCGTTTATTAATTTTCGAGTTAACTCTTTAGCCACAAATAACTCCAAACAGTATAGATACTTAGATACATTTGCTACATACAAATGCACAAACAGAACAGGTTAATGTAATAAGCAGAATATGTCAAGGTTTTTTATGCCAAGTTTTTTTCACAAATTAAATAAGTTTTCTGTTTTTTGGCGTTTTTTGTGAAAAAAGGCCCCAAATCAATACCATAAAGTGATTATTATATTGGGTTCAGTTTTTTTACCCTGAATTTCACCGACGGTTGTTTGTATCTGTTTTATATTAATAGAAGGATTTTTCTTTAGCCATTCAGCAATTTGTTCGTCAAGAAATTCAATTGCACCTGCGTGTAACTTTGTAAAAAACGTTTTAAGACCTGTTATTCGGCCTGTTGAGATGGTTTTAACAGTAGTGTTTACTGCTTGTGCGGTAGGGATTGGTTGCGGTTTTTGAACTTTCTGGACTTCTATAGGCCGGCTGCCGCCTAAATCCAGGGGTGAATGTGAAACAGCCTTTTTTCCCGTGTCTATTTCATCCAGCGGGATAGGTTTATCAATATCTTTGCCGGGAGAAACTGGTTTATTAAGATTTAAGTTGCCTGTTTTGCCAAGATCGAAATTGTCCATAAGTTTTTCCTCTAAAAAGTTATATCTTTATTGTTTAACGTAATAAAAACAATCAAATAGTAGTGTTTAGTGCTATTTTATAGGACATTATAATTATTTGGCTGAATATACGTATTATTATTGATTTAAGTTTCCGGTTCTGTTTGATTGCTTGTTGGTCCTCCTTTTTGTACCTGAACTTCCGGCTCTTTTTTATTTAAATCTGCAATATCATCTTTTTTTTGTAAAGTGTTTGATTCAGTCCGAATTCTTTGTAAATCCGCATTGATTTTTTCGGCTTCTTCCGTTACTTGTCTGAGCCTTTCTTCTGCTAATTTCAGTTGCTCGTTAGCCTTTCTGACAGCGGCCTGAGATTCGGCGATCTTGACATCAGCGGATATGCGTTCCTTTTCAGTGTCTGAACTTATCGAATCTTGTGAGTGCTGCCTTGCTACCGTTCCAAATGGATCAGTAATTGTATCAGAAATACTATTATTAGATGATTTATCGGTTGAGTGTCTTCTTTCAATTTCAGCTAAAATTTCCTCCTGTGGTCTGCCATTTGTTGATATAACTGGAGTTAAAATAAAAACAGTTTCAACCGCACGTTCTTCAGTATCTTCGCCTGAAAAAAGAAATCCTATCAAAGGTATGTCTTTTAATATAGGTACGCCCCGAGCTACTCCGAATTTCTCGGTTTTTCTCATCCCTCCGATAATCAGGCTTTCTCCGCTGCGAATACGGTTTTCTTTACTGGTAATTTCTTTTTTTGTGAGAATTGGTATTTGTTTTACTCCGTCAGGGGTGTTTTTTGCACCAAGTATTATTTTGGTTTCCAGCCCGATATAGCCGTCAGCAAAAACGTGGGGAGTAATTTCAAGAGAATCTATTACATCTTCATATTCAGTTTTAGTCTCCAGGTAGTCTGATTGCGTGCTGCGCATCGTGATTGTATCTATAGGTACATGTTGTATCGATTCTACTTTTGCCGTCTTGCCGTTAACAATTTCGAGAGTCGGATTCATCAGGATTTTCAGAAAACCCCTTGACTCAAGCATATCGACAAGTGCAGTAAATTCATGTGCAGTGCTTGAATATCCGATTTTTAAGCCCATCCTGGCACGAATCAGCTCTCTTAGTGATGCGCCTGGAAAAGCAGCGAGATATTCATCATCATCGATAAGTTCCCGAACATCTTCTCCAAATGCCGTACCTCCCGGTTTTAGAGTTACATTCTCACCAAACAGGTTTTCAATTGCTATTGTGGTTTCGCGGTCATAAGTGAAATCCGCGTAAATTTCAGAAATAAGACAATCTACTTTGACCTGAACAGGGGGAACATCTATTTGACGAAGCGTTTCAAGCACTGCTTCGGTGTCTTGCCGGGCGGGACATCTGACAATCAGTTGATTTGTAGCAGGGTTGCTGGTTACATTATAGTCCGGCATCTGAGTTTCTTTGCCTTTTTGGTCGAAAAGTTTTGTAGCAAACTGCTCATGGATAATTGTCTTTAACTCATCGGATGTATGGTACCTGCAGAAATAAAACAATTTCCATTCTGATTTACCACCGACAGTTTGCTCGACCATTTCCGGGTCGGATTTATAAATTTCCGGCATAGGCACATTAGGCTCAGGTACAAACTGCAATCGAAGTTCTTTTAGTGTTTCAATCGCTTCGTTTTCTGTAGTAGGCTGGGCGTATAAACTATTTACAATTATGCTCCAGAAAAAAAATGTTAATAAAACTCCCCCCAGAAGACGCCAATTACTTCTTATTTTTGGTGTGCCGATGTTCATAATATCACGCGCAAAGCATAAGTTCGACATCGATAACTTTTTACAATCGGCCGATTCAAAAGATAATTGTAATATCCATTATAAAAGTACAAGACTATTGTAGCTTTTAATAGTGTATCGTCAAGGTTATTTTCAAATAATCAGATAAAATCCGATTTTTTTAGACGAAACTCAATTAATATGCTAATTTTATTCAGATGAATAGAAAGATAAAACAAATTTCTGTAGGTTTCATTGCATTAGGTTGTCCTAAAAACGTAGTTGACAGCGAGAGGATGCTGGGCGAAATAGCAAAATCAGGTTTGCTTATAGCTGAAGAACCTGATGAAGCTGATGTTGTTGTAATAAATACGTGTGCTTTTATAGAGCCGGCAATAGAAGAATCGCTTGAATCAATAAGAGAGGCAATAACATGGAAAACGGACAAAAAACGATGTGTAAAAAAAGTAATCGTTGCAGGATGCCTTTCGGAAAGAGTCGGCCATGCGCTTTTAGAGCGTGTTAAAGGCATCGATGCAATAGTTGGTCTTGAATATAGAGATAAAATCGCAGAAATCATTCAAGAAACACAAATTTCTGATGAACCAGTAGTCTATATAGGTGAAAAACAGGGAACTCATGTAACCATAATCCACGATGACAGAACAAGGCTCCTTATTAATCCCGGCCACTGGGCATATTTAAGAATTAGTGAAGGCTGCAACAGGCGATGCAGTTTTTGCACAATACCGTCAATACGCGGTCCATTTCGCAGCAAGCCGCTTGGGATGGTTATTGCCGAAGCGAACGAGCTGGTCTCAAATGGTATTGTCGAACTGAATATTATCGCACAGGATACGACATATTATGGGCGCGATTTGAATATTAAAAATGGTTTGATTTCAATATTAAATCAACTTGAAACTATCGATTCGCTTGAGTGGATAAGGTTGATGTATTTATATCCGACCGGAATTAGTGATGAACTGATTGATACTATTAGTAAAAGCAAAAAGATTGTGCATTATCTCGATATTCCCATTCAGCACATAAACGATAGTATATTGAAGTCGATGCATCGTCCTGATTCTAAAACACAAATTCTGCAACTAATAGAAAACATTCGTTCTGCAATTCCTGACATTGTCCTGCGTACGACAATCATAGTCGGTTTTCCGGGTGAGACCGACCAGCAATTTAATGAGCTTGTGGAATTTATAGACGGGGCACAATTCGATGCTTTAGGCTGTTTTAAATATTACCCCGAAGAAGGTACTGATGCAGCAAAAATGCCTAAACAGATTCCTGACAATATAAAAATAGAACGACTCGAAGAGATAATGCTGCGCCAGCAGGAAATCGTATTTAAGAAAAACCGAGACAGAATCGGCCATAAAATGACCTGCCTGATAGATTCGATTGAAAGCAAACACAATGCTAAGGGACGATTCTTTGGGCAGGCTCCTGATATTGATAGCGTCTGTTTAATAAAGTCAAAAGCAGGAAAATTAAATCACTTGCTTTCTCCGGGCAGGTTTGTCGAAGTTAAAGTTGTTGATTTTAAAGAATATGATTTGATTGTTGAACCGATTTAGTATTGAAAAAAAATAAAACAGAAGTAAACTTATGGCCATGATAAAACAGATTCCAAATATTTTAACTTTCAGCAGGCTTGTTTTGACGCTTGTTGTTCTTGTCATGATTCTTTACGCACCGCGGTATTACGCCAATGGCGAGGTTCCATTTCCCGGATTTCTCGATATTGCGTTTATATTATTTGTGATTTCCGGTCTCACGGATATTTTTGACGGCATGGCTGCTCGGAGGCTCAAGGTCACCAGCAAGTTCGGCAGAATGCTCGACCCACTTGTTGATAAAATCCTCGTCTGCGGAGCGTTTATTTGTTTTGCATTAATAGGCGAGCCGAAACTATTCAACCTTGACAAAACAAGCCTGACAATTATTCACTGGCTTGTCGCAGCCGTATTGATTGCAAGGGAGGCATATGTAACAATCCTGCGGCATATCGCCGAAGCAAAGGGAATTAATTTCGCAGCGACAAGGTCCGGCAAGCTCAAAATGTTTTTCCAGTCTTTCGCTATCGGCACCGTGATTTTTAAAATGGCTCATGTCCAGACCGCGGCATGGGGCTACTGGTTCACAACGGTGATATTCATTATTATGATTATAACAACTATTTATTCGGGCCTGCGAGCGACGCAGCGGGAATCATGGAAACAAGCCAGAAGCAGTTAATTATCGGTATGCACAATAAATGACAGGAAGGTTTGATGTTTGTAGCATCTCACCTTCCCAATATATCAACGTTTTACTTTTCCAATTGTTCAATTATCATCTGAGCGACTTTTTTGCCGGATTTTAACATTCCTCCGAAAATCGGTCCCATTCTCGGAAGTCCGTACACCGCACAAACAGACATTCCTGCGATATAAAGACCCGGAAAGATTTCACCGGTTTTTTCTACTACGCCCGCTTCGGCTTTTTTAACATTCATGAATCCTTCCTGTATTCCTTTGGGAAGCAGTTCAGGTTTTCTTTTAAGTAACATATGCACGACTTCCGCAGGATGACCTGAAGAATCTATTACATATTTAGAGGAAATGCAGAATGGGTCAACATGCAGTTTTGCGCTTGTTATGGCGGAGTGATTCACTACAACACCTTCCACGGCAACGGATTTTATAATCACGTCTTCCACATCGGTAAGATTGAAAATCTCCAGTCCTGCTTGTTTGGCACGATAAGTAAGAGCAGAAGCGAATTCTATCGAATCGTATAGATATAACTTGCCTTTTTTCTGAGAAGTAATCTGAAATTCGCCCGGTATTTCATTATCTTGCGTAACAATAACGTTAAAACCAGCGGCGCCGCCCCAGATGCCGCCTCCAATAGAGAGCTTTCTTTCAAGCATTATAGTTTTTATACCAGCTTTTGCCAGATAATATCCTGCTGTAATACCGGCGGGACCGCCTCCAACGATAACTGCATCGTTCTCGAGATGTTCAGTCAGTTTTTTGAAATACTCTTGTGTAATTGCTCTGGAAATTTCTGTTTCTATCATTTCCTTTTCCTTTCTTTTTTAAACTAATCTTTGCTTCGCCAGGAGCATTTCGTCAAAAAAAACACTCCTGCGTTGAGGAGTGCATGATATGTAAAAGGTAAAAGTGCAGGATGGGCTTTAGCCCATGCTGAATTATAAATGGTGGGCTGAAGCCCACTCTGCAACTCTTTACTTTTTACTTTATTTTGCCTTCCTTCGCGGGCATTATCCCGAGCAGGTTCATAGGGTCAATTCTCAGCTTGAGCCTTGCGGCCTTTTGCGCCCCTGGCTTATTAACATTTTCAATAAAATTATAGTATGAATAGAAATTACTGCAAGTCTTTTAATGAGGTTATATTTAAAAAAGCAGGATTTTAATAACGTTGTATTTTTTCCGTAACGTAATCAAAATATATTCAGCTTTTTATAAAAGACCGGCCGCTTCTTTGTCAACAAGCCATGTTACTTTATTGAGCACCGGCCAGAGTACTTGAATTGGATAGCGGATTTCATCCGGCTCACTGGTTATAACCTTTTTAAGAATAGAGGCTTTTTCCGTTCCTTGTACCAGAACAAGCAGGTGTTTTGCCTGGCGCAATACAGGAGCAGTCAAAGTGATTCGTTTGAGCTTATCGTCTATTCCATATACTACACATGCAAGGTTGTCAGTATCGAAAGATACAGTCGAATTCGGGAACAGAGAACCTGTATGCCCATCGGTACCCATGCCAAGTATAATTAAATCGAATTCGGGTTTTTGTCCCTTTTCGAGTTTGAAAACGGTCTTTAAAGTTACCTCGTATTTACGGGCGGCAGTATTTATGTCTGGATATTCTGTCGC
The DNA here is from genome assembly GCA_016931715.1 of Sedimentisphaerales bacterium. Lineage (GTDB taxonomy): Bacteria > Planctomycetota > Phycisphaerae > Sedimentisphaerales > Anaerobacaceae > JAFGPS01. The sequence continues at coordinate 7,152 of JAFGEF010000168.1, read as the reverse complement.
AATACGATGAATATTTTCCTGTGGGATGGGGACTTTTTTTAGAAATGAATCTGAGGCTAATTTGTAATTGCTTTGCGGCGAAACTGCAGGGACGTACCTCTCATCTACCCAAAACAAATGAATTTTACTCCATTTCAAAGCTTTAGCTTGAGGCTGTATTCCAAGCAGTTCGTAAAAACGCTTAGGGGAATTCCCTCCCGACAAAGCGGCTTGAAACGATTGTTTGGTTCCTATTGCTTTATTGGCGTCGGATATAAAAATCTCAACACATCTTTGTGCTAAAATTTCAGAATTTGGCAAAACCTCTATTTTCGGCTCGTATTTCTTTACAGTCACTTATAACTTACCCCTTTTTATATGAAGCAGCCTGCGTTATATTACCTGCTTACAAACATTATATATAATAAGCAATATGATATATTATTTGCTTATAAAAACAATGGATAATCAAGGCAAAAACAAAATTTTTTATATTATTTAGTATTTTTGTAAAGTACTGTAATATAAATACTTACGGCATATATATACTGAAAAAAATTCTTCAGAATTTATATTAATTTTGCTTGACAATGTTTTTATGTATATGTAATTATAGATTTATAAAGTGCAGTATCGAGTGCGGCGTTTCAACTCGAAAAGAAGTAAAAATCGTTTAATTAACTCAGGCGGAAAGACCTGTGAAAATTGACTTTTTGGCTTTTTTGAGGTACAATTAAAGCGGTAGATATTTTCAGGGAAGGCTTCATATATTTCAGGAATAGCGGCTATAAATGCCCTGATTTCAAAAAAGAGAGGTGTTTTATATGTTAAAACATGGAATTTCTTATAAATCAGCGATGTTTTTCTTTTCTTTATTTTTCTTTGGTAATTTTGCCTTAGCAAACAAAATTATTTACGTCGATGACGATGCATCCGGAGCTAATGACGGCTCAAACTGGCAAAACGCCTATATTTACCTGCAGGATGCCTTAGCTGATGCAAATCTTGCAGAAAAACCAGTTGAAATCCGCGTAGCACAGGGAACGTATAAACCCGACAAGGGAGCAGGCCACACAGCCGGAGATAGGGAAGCTTCTTTCAAAACCACAAGCGGAGTTATATTATCAGGAGGATACGCAGGTATTTTCGATCCTGATCAAAGTCGAAGAGATTATGAAAAATATGTAACAATTCTTTCAGGTGATTTGTCTGGAAACGACATAGAAGTGAATGACCCAAATTTCTTGGAAAATGAGCCGACAAGAGAAGATAATAGTTATTGTGTTATTACTGCTTACCAAGCAGTTAGCTTGAGCGTACTTGATGGTTTTAAAATTGCAGGAGGTACTCTCTTTGTAGGTCGTGGTGTTAGCTTTGGTGGTGGAATAAGAATGGGTTCCGGCAAACTTCAAATCTACAACTGCTCTTTTTTAAATAACTTTGGAGCAAGTGGAGCTGGTATTTTAATAAACAATGGGCAAATAACAGTGATAAATTGTCTTTTTAAGGCAAATTCGTCTTCAAATGGGGGCGCCATTTATAATAAAAATGGTGAAATAAAACTGGTCAACTGTGTTTTTGAGAATAATCTTGCTGAATATAAAGGTGGCGCTATACACAACGAAGACGGCAAAATTATTATTGAAAATAGCAGTTTCAAAAACAATACAGCTTCTGATGGGGGCGCAGTATATTCACATAATAACTTAAAATACAGCAGTTTAACAAGCTCTTTATTCGTTGGTAATTCGGCCACGAATAACGGCGGCGCTATGTACATGGAATCAAATTACAGCCCTATAGAAATAAAAAACATAACTTTTATCAGGAACTCAGCGTTACAAGGTAAAGCTATTTTTACCTCCTCTGACCTTAAAATAAGAAATTCTATTTTATACAACGGCGGCCAGGATGAGATATGGAACAATAATGCCTCAAAAATAGAGGTATGTTACAGCAATGTTCAGAATGGTCTGGCGGCTATTTATGACCCGAATACAAAATTAGTCTGGTGTGATGGGAATATTGATACCGAGCCATTATTCACTGATCCCAATAATGGTGATTATCATTTAAAATCTCAGGCAGGAAGATGGGATTCAAATACTCAAAGCTGGGTGATAGATAATAATACAAGCCCATGTATAGATGCAGGTGACCCGATGTCGCCAATAAGATTAGAACCATTCCCCAACGGCGGCTATATAAATATGGGCGCTTACGGCGGAACAACAGAGGCAAGCAAATCATATTTTGGAAAACCTGTATGCGAAACAATAGTCGCAGGTGATATCAATGGCGATTGCAGAGTAGATATTAACGATATGCTGATTATGCTCTCACACTGGCTCGAAGAAAATAATCCCGGCTCGGAAATTATAAATGGTGTGGAATTTCGTGTACAGACTGATAAAACATTCTACAAGCAAGGTGAAAGTGTACAGATGGATTTTTCTGTTACTAATCTAAATAACGAAACTGTATATATCCATTGTTCGCAAGGTGCTTATTTAAATCTTAAAGTTAAAAAGGATGTCATAGAAATATGGTCCAAAGTGCAGGGTACTACATGGGATATGCCCGTAATTGAACTTTCTGCAGGAGAATCAGATGTAATTTTTCACAGTTGGGATATGATAAATGATGATGGTTATCTCGTTGGACCAGGGACTTATGATATTTTTGGGATTATGTATAACTCACCCTGGAACGATGCTCGTGAACCGGGGAATTATTATCCAACTGAAGTCAGAACTTCAATAACAATATCAGCGAGTGCAGAACCTTAATATTATTGCAGTAATGCAATAATATTAAGGTGATTACAAATTAATAAAAATTAAATGGACTTAATTTAGAAGGGAGATTATGGAGAAACGAGGAAAGTAAAGTAAGTATTACTTCAAAAGAAATTAAGCGTTTACAAATCTTTTTTTAAATTATTCTTACCTCAATCGTAGTCGCAACGATGCGGATTCTGCTTAGTTTGTAAAGCATAAAGCAAGATTAACAATAATCATAACAAGAATTGTGTTAATGCCTTGGATAGTGCGCGCTTATTTTAAGGTTTTGTTTTGATAAATGATTTTTTAAGAAGAAAGGAGTAAAGAAAAATGAAGAAAAGACTAAAGTACAAACATCCTCACTTTTTGTTGGTACGGCTAATTATATTTTGCGTATTGATTACCACAATAAGTTTTGGATCGGAAAAAGGTAATGGTTATTTTTATTACTATTATGATAAGCCTATATATTTGGAAACAGCTAAGGATGAAATTGCTATCTGTTTTTCAGAAAAAGTTACTGATAATCAGAAAAAGGATTTAATTAGTGCAGATTCATCTTTAAAAGGAATATCAGATAAGAAGCTTCCTTACGGGTTAGCCCTGGTTAATACTATCAATAATGTTAATATCAATGCAGCAATAGGAATGCTAAATTACTTGTCACAAGTCAAATACTGCACGCCTGTCTTTGAATATAAAAGTCATAAGATGATTATGACAGATAAGTTTATTGTAAGATTCAAAGAAAATGTAACTGAAAAAGAAATCGAAGTTCTAAATAAAACAAACAATGTTGAAATTGTCAGAAAAAGCCCATACAGGCACAATAGGTTTGTTTTGCGTGTTTTAAATCCTAAAGACAAAAATGCTATGGATATGGCAAATATTTATCATCAAAATCCTAATATTATGTCTTCTGCACCTGATTTTATAGTTCTTGATGCCTTATACAGCACAACTCCCAATGATACGTATTTCTCATCTCAGTGGAATCTACATAATACAGGACAGAATCCGCCTGATGGAACCTCAGATGCTGACATAGATGCTCCGGAAGGATGGGATAGTAGTACAGGAAGTTCGAGTATTGTAATCGCTGTTATCGATACAGGCGTGGATTTAAGTCATGAAGATTTATCAAGTAATCTGGTATCGGGTTGGAATTTTGTTTCAAATAATAATGATCCAAACGACACGTATGGTCATGGCACTCCATGTGCAGGCTTGGCTGCTGCCGAGTCAAACAATAACCAGGGAGTAGCTGGTGTCGCATGGAATTGTAAAATTATGCCTCTTTTGATATCAGACACAAGTTATATTGATGTAGCTGATGCTGCAGACGCTATTGATTATGCTCGTGTTAATGGTGCTAATGTATTAAGTTGTAGCTGGGGTGGTGGAAGTCCGGATCAAGACCTGACTGACGCAATTTCAGAAGCAAAAGAAGCAGGTTGTATTTTAGTTTTTGCATCTGGTAATGATTCCTCAAGCTCTGTTAGTTATCCAGCATCATTATCATTTGTAATTGCCGTTGGTGCAACCGACGCAGATGATGAACTTTGGGATTACAGCAATTATGGAACTGCTTTGGATGTTGTTGCACCGAGTGGAGATTATGATGGTATGTCAGGAACTACAATTTTATGGACAACAGATATCACTGGCTCAGGAGGTATGAATTATGGAAGTACAAGTCTTGGTGATGCCGCAGGAAATTATATGAAATGGTTTAGCGGCACTTCCGCTGCTGCACCTCAGGTTACAGGTCTTGCTGCATTGATTTTATCTGTGGATGATTCACTTACTCCTGACGAAGTTAAATATATTATTGATGGAACATGCGATGATTTTGGAGACTCCGGTTGGGATGAACTGTTCGGCTGGGGAAGGATAAATATTCATAGTGCATTGACTATGGCCACGAATTTTTCTGCCGATTTTCTTGGGAGTTGTTGGGGATTCAATGAAAATCAAGGTAGTACAGCTTATGATTCTATCGGTTATTATGACGGAACCATTTCTGGTGCTTCATGGGCTTCAGGAAAGACTGGTTATGCCTTAAGCTTTGATGGTACTGATAGCTCCTACCATTCCAATGGCAAGTCAAACTATAACAATATCAGCATGGATAAAAACAGATACCCTAAATATCGAGTACCAGCCTATTGTTACGCAGTTCTATTATGATGGTGGAAATTTCGGGCATTATTTGTGCCTTAATTATGATACCCCCGCATTTTACATTAACGATTCCGAAGTAGTATCTAATATTTCAATTGAGACGGGCCAATGGTACCATATTGTAGGGACATATGATGGTTCAGATTTAAAGATTTATGTAAATGGATACCCTGCAGGTGAAGAATCTGTGACAGACGAATATGGTGTTAAAACACCTGCATTCATAGGATCAGATGGAGGCTACTCATTCGATGGCCTTATCGATGATGTTCATGTTTATAATTATGCATTAGATCGTCTTATGATATGGTCTCTCGGAGGATTTGAAACTACTTCAGTATTTACTGTTAAAAATTCTTTGAGTGAAGATGTTGTAACAATAGATGATGAAGGAAATTTGTTTTTAACAGGGTACTTAACTGAATATGGAACACCAATTGCAACTGCTAATGACGAATTCATTATTATGTATCAAAATTATAAAATGTCAGTTACTGATTGTTCAACAGGAAATATGACCATTGCAGGGTGTCTTACTGAAGACTATGACGATTTCAATACGCTGCTTCAAGCTGGATATCAGGAATTTGTGATTATTAATGAAAACGAGGAAGTAGTTGCTTTATTTGATCATTGGGGAAACCTGTTTTTATCAGGTTATGTTTTTGAAGAAGGAAACTAAGAAAATGTTTATAAAATATTTAAAGGAGTCTTAAAATGAACAGAATGTTAAAAATCAAAATAGGGTTGTGTGTTTTATTTTTAATGGTGATTTCAGTTGGATTTATTTTTGCTTCCGACGTCACAGTCCAGCAGGGAACTATGACTGTTGATGGTGATTTGGAAGTTGGCGGTTCAATAACAGGGGGCGATATATCTGGAACTGACTTAACAATAACAGACGGTTATTATGATTATTTGTATTTCAATCATAATAATTATTATATGGCAACAGATGAGGATTACGGGTTTCTTTGCGGTGGTTTGGGTGTTGGCAATAGTCAAGATGGATATTTGAGTGTTTGGGTTGATGGTTACTCATCTTATTTGTATAACTCTTCAGCAATTATCTTTAGTGACACTTTAGGTGTTTTCCCTAATGAATATTTAGTCTATATAGATCAAGATTTAGTATTGACAGGGAAAATTGATTCTGTTGGTGGTTATGACCCGCCTTATGTTTTGTATGATCAAAAAACAAGAAGTGAAATCATAGACCAGGTTAAAAAGGAGGTTTCCCCAGATAAGCAGGGTGGGGCCACAATGTTTTTCAATAAAGAGACTAAGAAAATAGAAACTTACGTTGCAAGTGAGGGCAAGTTTTACGATCTGGATGGCAAGGTAGTTCAGGAGCTTGCTGAAGTGGTTCAGCCAACTACGAGATATGAAACTGCTTATCATTTTGATAGTACGACAGGCCAGGTGCGAGAAATCTTAAGACCTGTTGCTGAAAAATACCAAATTAGAAAAGAATATTCTCTAGATAAAAAGACCGGCAAATTTGTCAAAAAAGCAACCGGCGATATTGTATCTCGTGAAGAAGCCCTCGAAATTTATGTTGCATCCGAGGGCAAAATTTATGATTTGCAGCATAATTTCGTTCGCAATGCTGAAATGGAGAAACCATCTGCGGTTGCAGCGGCTGGTAATTCAACAGATTCTTCAGTTCAGATTAATACAGCACAGAACAGCGATGAAAAACAGGAAATAAAGATAAAACCAGCGTCGCTAAATTAATAAATAATCGAACTTTAAAAAACAATAAAAATCGCGGCTATGTGAAATCATCACAAGCCACGTTTTTTATGAAGACCTCAAAAAACTGTTATTTGGAACCTGAGTTCCGAATTGGAACACCCACTCAATTTAGTACAGCAGATTGTAGAGTTGATGTTGTTCATCGTCCATTTGAAGTATAATCAGGAGTAATTGTGGGAATGTTGGCTGTTTGAAGTTAATCTCGCACATATTTTGTGTAAGTTCTGCAGATCTATTAGCACTGATGGGAATAATTGTTCTGCCTGTTAATCAATACCTTTCCTAATTCAACAAATTGCTCTATCTTCTCCTGATTGCGAGCTGCATCAATGGTCTTAAGTACCCGATAACCATGAGATTTGTAGATGACCTTAACGCTGACGCTGCCGAAATTATTGTGCTTCTTGCGAATAAAAACGAAGCAATTATATGATCGGGACACCCAATT
>JAFGEF010000167.1 GCA_016931715.1 Sedimentisphaerales bacterium | reverse complement strand
GTTAATTCCAAAAACGGTCAATATTATTATAAAGTACCGGTTTTTTTTGACGGGATTGAGCCTGATAATATCGCAGTACAGCTTTTTGCTGAGCCGCTGGATGGAGAAGCTCCGGAAATATATAATATGACTCGTACAGAGAAGTTAAGTGAAAATAAAAAAGGTTTTCTTTACGAGATTCAACTTCCAGCAAAAAGAAGTATAAATGATTATACGCCGCGAGTTGTTCTTCTATTTGATGGTGAAGTTAAGCCAATAGAAACAAATCAAATACTCTGGAAGCAGTAAAGCAAAAAAATATAATTGCGTAAGTATTTGTGATTATTTCAGTTATACAGCTTTGCGTTTTTCAATTTGTTTTCTCTTTGCTTTTTTAACTATTTTAGTTATAATATATATGTTGCGAATGCGCACCGAGATCAGTTGGTCTCATTGCACTACCCGCGGTAAAGTGTGTATCGGCATATCGCAACAAGGAGACGGGCCTACAACCGATTTTAAAAAATCTTGCCCTGGTCTCCTTTTTTTATGCGCGTTTCTATTTTCTCACAAGTACGGCTAATAAGTAATATTAAACCTTGTATAGCGGGGATTGCAGGGCAGTTCGCTGATTTTGGTTTCACGAACAAATCCGGAAAAAGATTGCTGTATATCATTAATACAGTTGTCAACATCTTCCGGCGTACCCTGAACGAGCATCTCGACTGAGCCGTCCGGCAGGTTGCGAACCCAGCCTGTAAGCTGGTGACTGCTTGCTGTTCTTTGAGCAGAATAGCGAAATCCCACTCCCTGAACGCGACCAGTGAATATAATATGTTTTGCAATCATATTTGAGACTGAAAAAACGAGGCTCAAGATATCAGACAAAATACTATGTTTTTAAGCTTTTTTTCTTTTTTATATATTCCCAGGGGATTTTTTTCAGCAAATCCGTTATAGGCGATTTTTTTGGTTTCAGCAGAATCGGTTGATAGCGCGGATTCAAAGCGTTACTTTCAATCTGACCGGCTATCCATCCGTTGTTGTTTATTGCTTCCGCTTTAACTATATCATTTTTTAATTTGCCTGATTTATTTAAGTTCACGATGAGACCAAAATTCGTTCTGACAAATGAGAAACTTCTTTTGGGAATAAACCAGAATTTAGCCGCTTTTACATAACCGATTATTTGATTTGCGTCATTTATTTTGTTTGCATAGCTCTCAATTTTTGAAATTTTCAAATCTCTTAAGCCCGATTCTTTTTCCCATACAAACCCCGAGTAGTTATTTATTTTATGTTCAAAAATGTTTCCAACAACCTGGCCGTTATTATTTATTCCTGTAGCATAACTTCCCGGTCCATTTGGTTCGACAATATCAATCATTCCGGATTCTTTGTCCCAGTAAAAAGCGTGGTCTTTGGCATTAGGCGCAAAAAAGTTGCCGACTACCTGCCCATTATCGTTAATATTCTTTGCCGAGCAGGACTGACCATAAGGAGAGGCAAGTTCTTTAAATCCTGATTCGGAGTCCCATATAAAAGCATGTTCATGGTTTTCTACAGTATAGAAACCAACGACCTGCCCTTTATTATTTATTGCAGATGCTTCGCTTCTTTCAGCCTGGGGCAGAGCTATCCCCGACATCCCGGTATCGTTGTTCCATATGAAAGCTTGCCTGGAACCGCCGGAATTTTCGGAATATCCAACGACCTGCCCTTTATCATTAAGGCTGCTGGCAAAGCTGTTTTTGCCTCCGAGAGTTCCGAGGTCTTTCATGCCGCTGTTTGCGTCCCATATAAAAGCATGACTTTCGCCATTTTTAAGTTGAGACCAGCCTGCGATTTGGCCATTACTATTAATAGCTTCGGCTGTTCCGAATGGACCGCCAAGAGAGCCAAGTGTAACCATTTCATATCTGGGCCATTGCAGATAGACATAAATACCCGCAAGTAGAAAAATCAGCAGGCACAGAGCCGGAAACTGATTTCTTCTCTTTTTTATTTTTTTATTTTTAATGTTTTTGACTTTAGTTGCAGCATTTTTACCCCTATTTGGCGGTGTTTCTAATATCTCTTCCCAAAATTCCATATCACTAATCCGATTTTAACTTTATAATTATGCGTTTATATGTTATTTTTTTTGTTATTAAATGAATTTTAAAAAAACAGGCATTTTTCTTTCTAAACATATGCCGGACTTCAGGTTCAGAAGTTTTGTGAATTATAACAGTTATTATGAAAAAGACAAAAGAACAAATTGAAAGAGATGAGCAAATTTATCAGATTTCAACGCTTGTCGCGGGTAAATTCTCACCCCAGGAAGTGTTGGATAAGCTTGCAGAAGCAGCAGTAAAGATAATAGGAGCAAAAGCCTGCTCGATTCGGCTTCTTGATACCGAATCTGGTGATTTGAAAATGCGCAGCACATACGGCTTGAGCGAAGAGTACCGCAATAAAGGTGTGGTTTCCAAAAACGACCCTGTTATAAAGGCCGCTTTTGAGGGTGAGGCCGTTGTTTTAGATGATATGCGTGTCGATGACAGGGTCAAATATAAAGAAGCAACTGTAAAAGAGGGGCTTGTAAGTCAGCTTACTGTTGCGATGCAATTTCAGGGCAGGGCAATCGGCGTACTTAGGCTTTATAGCCCTGAGACAATGCGATTTGATAAGGATGACATTCGACTTGCAAGAGCGGTCGCTTCTCAGTGTGCAGTCGCGATAACCAATGCAAAACTGTATTCCAGGGCGATAGAAGGCGCCCGGATGGCGGAACAAATGAGGCTTGCCGGTCTTATTCAGCGCAAAATGATTCCTGAAAAAGCTCCGCGAATTCCGGGGCTGGACATTGCAACTACTTATATCCCCTGTTTTGATGTTGGCGGAGATTTTTATGACTTCCAGAAAGTCGGGCGATTTCGCATCGCAGTAGCTATTGCAGATGTGATGGGAAAAGGAATACCCGCCGCGCTTATGATGAGCTGCTTCAGGAGTGCCGTACGCGCCTACGCGAATTTCGAGCAGGAGGGCATCAACATACTTGAGTTTATAAATAAACTCAATCGAATGATGTGCGCCGAATGTACAAACGGAGAATTTATAACCTTTTTCTACGCGGTGATTGATGCCAGGGAAAAAACAATTGTTTATTGCAACTGCGGCCATGAACCGGCGGTATTGCTAAGGCGTGATTATGCGATAGACCTGAACAAAGGCGGCATGATACTCGGAGTTGATCAAAATGCCGAATATGAGATTGATGCTTTTTCTCTTGAAGCCGGAGATTGCCTGCTGTTTTATACAGATGGGCTTATCGATGCAGCAAACTTTGACGGGGACATGTGGGGCAAGACAAATTTAATTAAAACTACGAAAAAATTTGCTTCGTTATCAGCGGAATTAATGAGCAAAAATATTCTAAGCTATAGAAGACGATTCGTAGGACTTGCCGACCAGGTTGATGATACGAGTTTTATTATCGTAAAAGTTGGAGAAATATAATAAATCCGAACTGCAGAGCGCAGCTCAAAATACGATTGATGTCTAATTTTATTATTACAATTGATGGGCCGGCCGCAAGCGGTAAAAGCACAGTTGCAAGGCTGCTTGCACAAAAGCTTGGAGCAAGTTTTCTCGACACAGGCGCTATGTATCGAGCGGTAACATTTGCAGCGATGCAATCGGGTATTGATTTGACGAGCGAAGAGAAACTGCTTGAAGTCATAGCAGACAGGCAGTTTGATTTTACGACGAAAAATAATAGTATGGCAGTGCGAATCGACGGAACTGATGTCTCCGAGCAGATACGTGAACAAAATGTTACCGCCAATGCCAGATATATCGCGGCGGCGTCTCGAATTCGTGAAAAACTCGTGCAAATGCAGCGGCAATTTGCTTCGGAGCAAAAGTCGATTGTCACGGAGGGACGCGACCAGGGAACAGTAGCTTTTCCCGATGCTGATGTTAAATTCTTTATGACAGCTCAGCCGGGCGAGAGAGCAAGGAGAAGATTAGCGGAACTGAAGGTAAAAGGCATAAAAGAAAATCTTGAGCAGATTCAGGATTCCATCGAGAAACGGGACAAAAACGATATGGAAAGAAATGTCGGACCGCTAAAGCCGGCTGATGATGCGATTGTGATAGATACGACAAATCTTGACATAAACGAGGTTGTTGACAGGCTTCTTGATTGTGTACGCCAAAAAGGATTATTCGCAGAATAAAAATGCAGAAAAAATCAATAAAAGAAAAAATCAACCGAAAATGGTACTGGCTTGCAAGATGGATGTGCAGAATTTTTGCCGCTGTTTTCTTTCGCTGGCGATGCTATGGATTGGATAACATCCCCAAAGAAGGACCTTTTCTGTTAGTAAGCAATCACCAGAGTTTTCTTGACCCGATATTCTGCGGCTCGGTTCCAAAGAGACACTTTTGTTTTATGGCACGTGACACTCTTTTTAAAAACTGGTTCTTCGGGCCATTAATCAGGTCTGTTTACGCTATACCGGTAAAACGCGAGCAGGGCGATCTTGGCGCGATGAGAAAAGTCATCGAAATATTAAAAGATGGTGATGGTGTCTGTCTTTTTCCGGAAGGAACAAGGACCAGCGACGGCAGGATTTTGCCATTCAAAGCAGGACTTGGGCTGCTTTGCAGGCGAGGAAATGCCGCGATTGTACCTGTTATAATTGACGGTGCATACGAATGCTGGCCAAGAACGCAAAAGCTGTTCAAGTCGGGCATGCCTGTCGTTGTTAATTACGGCAAACCAATCTCTGCGGAAGAAGCCAAAGAAATGGGTGACGAAAAACTGGCACAGCTTCTTACGAATACGCTTCGCCAGATGCAAGCTCAAAGCCGCATCAAGCAGGGCAAAGAGCCTTACAAATATGATTAATAAAGCCTTTCGCTGTTTCATGCTTATTTTTTTGTCTTTTCCCATTAAGCAAAAGACTGGGTAAAAATAGGAAATTTCCTTAATTAACATTTCCAGAGATGTTCGTTATATTATTTGTTTGAATTATAATATGAGTTTTGCAGAATCCTTTTAACTCTTGAAATAAGGAGATTATATGAATACTACTCATGAAGAAGCTAAAATCAAAAGTCTTACACGACGCCAGTTTTTGGGCAGAGCTGCAGGAACAGCGGCTGTAATTGCTGCGACAGGATTTATCTCAAACGCCCAGGAGACACAAGTGCATGTTTTGATGGAACTGCCCTATGCATCAAACGCCCTTGAGCCTGTTATTACAGCCAATACGATAAGTTTCCATTATGGCAGGCATCACAAAGCCTATGTTGATAATCTCAATAAGCTTATCGCTGGGACTCAATTTGCCGGTATGTCGCTCGACAAAATTATTATAGCGACTTCGGGAAAGAGCGAAAATGCCTCGATATTTAACAATGCCGCACAAGTGTGGAACCATAATTTTTACTGGAAATCTCTCAAGCCTCAAGGCGGCGGTGAGCCTGCGGCTTCGCTTAAGCAGAAAATCGAAAAGTCGTTCGGAAGCTTGGATAAATGCAAAGAAGCACTTTCTCAGGCGGCAACAAGCCAGTTCGGCAGCGGCTGGGCATGGCTTGTATCTGATGGAGATTTGCTGAAAGTGGTAAAAACCGGCAATGCCGAAAATCCGATGACCGGCAACATGAAACCTCTGCTGACAATCGATGTCTGGGAACATGCATATTATCTCGATTACCAGAACAGACGAGCTGATTATGTAAGAGATGTTATCGAGAAACTGATTAATTGGGAATTTGCTGCGTCAAATATCTGAAAAATAACCGATATCAGCCGGATTTGGATTATAGGCTTTAGTACCATAATCATGAGAAGGAGGTGTATATTCTGATGAAGAAAGACTTGCTACAGAAGTTCCGCCATAAAATCCCATATTTATTCTTGCACCGTTAGGTTGTGGTTCACTTGTGAAATCAGAAGCAGGATCTCCGGCATCGATGCATGGGCTTGTGATATCATCAAGCACCCATGTCTGGCTTACAGGTTCCCATCTGCCTGCCTGAGATTTAAGATGATAGTCACCATTATTAGGATCTGCAAATTCCGGATCTTTATTAATGTTTCCCTCTCCTGGCCAGACACTGTTTCCGCTCTTCATTATGTCGCTGTAGGCAACTTCGATTAAAGAATTATCGTTATTCCATATACTATCCGAGCCATCCCAAATAATACAGTTTGTTATCGTAAGCATGCTTCCATACCCGTACCATGAGTAAGAATCACAGGCGATAGCTTTTCCGTGAGCGGCATTATTTGAAGCAAATGTGCAATTAGTAATTGATGCAAAAGACTCCTCGTTATACATTGCACCACCTGCAGAATCTGCGGTATTACCATTAAAAATGCAATTTGCCAATATAGCATCATAACTGCCGTAATTACAGAATGCGCCCGCCCAGTCTCCTGCAGAATTATCGATGAAACTGCAGTTGCTAATCATCGGATCTCCGTAGTCGTTATATATTCCGCCGCCATCATATTCAATAGCTTTATTTTCAATAAAAGTGCAGCCTGTCAGGATCGGGTATCCCCATTCATTATAAAATCCGCCGCCATAAGTTGCAGCGCTGTTTGATTTAAATATACAATCTATAATTGTTGGTTGACCGGATTCATTGTACATTCCACCGCCCCAATAGCCTGCCATATTTCCGATAATGCTGCAATTTTCTATATTTGGATTTCCATAAAAGTTATAAATCCCGCCGCCGTTCCATGATGCCATATTATTAGTAAAAGTACAATCCGTTACAACAGGATTACCGCCGCCAATATAGATAGCGCCGCCGTTTCCGCCAAGCTCTCCCCATGAATAAGCCCAGCAATTTTCTATAATGCAGTTTGTTATTGTCGGACTGCTTCCATCTGAGCAGAAAATTCCTGCCCCGTCATAAGCTTTTCCATTTGTTATCGTGAAACCTTCGATTTGGGTTTCCAGTGATTCATTACTTTGGAAAATAAAACCTTGTCCTGACTCCTGGCAATCTATAATACAGGATTCCGGGCCGCTTTCGCTCTTGAGCTTGAGAGCTTTACCTGAAAGATCAATATTACAGTTACCAGCACCTGTATAAGTTCCTGCAAGAACAAAGATTGTTTCTGAATAAAGAGCAAAATCAACAGCTTCCTGGATAGAGTCGAACGGATGCATGGATGTTCCATCTTCATTCGGATCGCTGAATTCCGGATTTCCGGCACATGGATCATCCGGGGCATTGTCGTCAACAAATAATGTAATATAAGATGTTGCCGGGGTAGTCGGAGGATTTAGAGCGAGAGTTACCGCGGAATTTGCATCAACTCGACCATAGCCGTAATTTTCATCCATGCCCGGCTTACCGAGGTCAACTGCGCTGTCCAGTAAAATACGCCTGACTTCAATGTTTGTCAAATTCGGGTCAATAGAAAGAACCAGGGCAGCCACACCGGCAGCTAAAGGGCATGCTCCGGATGTACCTGCCATTGTATCGCTGTAATCCAGCATAGTAGTATCGATATTTTCAATACTGTAGCCATATAAGCCGATAATATCGGTAGTCCAAAGATATGCTTTTCCTGAAAAGAAATGATCAACACGTGTCATTGCACCACTCGGTGCGACTATGTCAAGTTCCGGTCCCGAAGCGCTGTAATACCAAACCCCGTCGTCATGGTCGGTCGCACCAACGGCTAACACTTCAGAGTGTGCTGCGGGATAACCTACCGGGCCACCGTCTTCCCAGTTGCCAGCGGCCGCACAGACTACACAGCCTTTTCCATCCCGCCCGATACCGTTAAGTTTGGTGACATCACGTATAGCCGAATAAATTACCTGTGAGGAATAATAACTGCCCCAGCTATTGCTTAGGACGTCTGCACCATTTTCGGCGGCCCAGCGGAACGCCGTAGCTATATCAGCATCGGTGATAAAATCCTCCGAGTCAGCAATTCGGATAGGCATTATTTTGCAATTCCAGGCAACGCCGCAAACGCCGATATTATTATTACCCTTTGCTGCGACAAGACCGGCACACATAGTTCCATGAGCGCCGAGAGGATCATCCAGAAACGGCGCAGGTGTATTATCATCGTCAAAAAAATCATACCCGGGCACAAGATTGTCAATCAGGTCAGGATGATTAATATCTACTCCTGTATCTATTACTGCAATAATAATGTTCGGATCTCCAGTCGTGATTTTCCATGCCAGCGTGGTATTAATATCAGATCCTGCCGTTCCTCCGGTTTGTCCTGTATTATACAAATGCCATTGCTTTGAAAAGTATTCATCGTTGGGAATAATCTTTCCTGTTTCTTCTTCATCCGAGGTGAAATCAAATAAAATCGGCTGTGATGCGATATTCGGCATTGCCCATTCAATAAACAGTTCCTTGTTAAGCTTCTCAACCGCTGTAAATACTGAATCAGCATCGATACCTGCAACTTCCAGCAGATATTCTTTTTGTGTAAATTCCAGTTTTTGTTTAATAGTCAAACCAAGATTATTACATACGGTCTGAAGGCTATCATAAGCATCTGTAAAGGCAAGACGCACGACAATCTCAGGTATTATGGATACTATTTGTTCATTAACCGAAAAAAGCGGCGATGCATATCCAACATGATTTTGTGACTGAAGAGCCTTGAAGGCTTCTGTATGTGAGTTATCTGAGAAATCGTTCAATAATACCGTAAGATTTCTCTCATTCAGTCCTCGAACATTTCTGCTGTCGGCAGGCTCAACAGAGCTTAACATGCCGCCAAATGCTTCTGTTTTAAGCCCATTGCCGTTCGATTGAAAAACAAAACCCAGGTCAGGGCGGGGGACAAATGTCAGAGTTTTGCTGCCAGAAGTAATAACATATTCTGATGGACTCTGCGCCTGGCTGGAGGTTGAAAATAACAAAAACAGTATGCACAAAGCAGTTGAAATGATTCGTCCAAAATGATTCATAAACTTTTCCTCCTAAATGATAATAATTTTTCCCTAATTCTATGTAAAACGAACTTATTTAATAAGTATAATAAACAGAAAATTCAAAATCAATAAAAAAAAGTCACTTATTAGTGACTTCTTCATTTCTTATCTATAATGGTTAGTACTTTATTATAAGTTACCTTCTATTAAGTACTTATGAACTATTCAGAAGGGAACAGCCGATTATCGAGCCATTTTCCGGCAAAAATAAACAAGTCATTAAAATCAATAATATTGTCAGGCTGCAAATCTGCAGGTGTCATTAAATTAATATCAAAAATACCTGTCCCGTGTGTCGCTATGCAGGCAATTTCAGGCTGTGAAAGGGCATAGTCGTATATTCCCAAGTCATCGATAAGTCCGTCATAGCCTCCGTACCAGCCCATGCCTATTGAAAAAGAATCAATAACTGAAACCATGTTGCATGAATCATTGCGGCTGTTGATAAGCACACCGTTAAGAAAAACCTGCATTACGCCTGTTTTGATGTCTTTTGTGAATGCCCAGTGATTCCATTGATTAGCCCACTGGGCTATGTACCTGTGCGTGCCGGTAAGTCGTCTGTCGTAAGGCTGATGCGTGCCGCAATCCCAGTTATATATTCCGGTTCCATACCAGCAGCCGAGATTAATTGAAATTGCCGGGTCAGAGACATTATATTCGTACTCAGAGCAGAACAAAGTGTCCCTCTTGTAAGGAGAGTCATCGCCTTTCTGCCAAAAGGCGATTGTAATGCCTTTTTCAATTTTTGAAAAGATATGGGATACCGGATAAACTTTTACCGTGTCCTGATAACCATTAAAACTGATTGCCTGGCCAAAAACTCCGGGAACATAATCCGGAGTGCCGCCATTAACTTCTCCATGTGCGTTACCGATTGTATCCACAAGATCATTTTCAAATTCATACCATAAAATAGGAGCATTATCGGGTTCCTTGACCTGATAGATATTATATCCGGTTTCGAGCCAGTTATATGCTAACTCATCAAAATCCTTAAAATCAACGATGCAGTCGCCGTTAAAATCGGCTTCGGGCCTGTTCTCAGCCAGGCATCTTGAAGGATATAGTTTGATATCGTCAACATAGACAGTGCCATAACCATCCGAATCAGCGTGATTCGGATCTTTATCAAAACCAATGGAAAAATACTTTATGTTACTAAAGTCTATCTGCTCTTCATTTCCCGGAAGAAGTCCCGGTGACTGCAAATTGATTCTCCAGCAATGCCAGCTTTCGTCAGTAATATCATTTATATCTTCATTATAAGGTATCTTTATTTCAGAATTACCATCGCCCAGAGCAATATACATGCTGCAATTTACATCATTATTTGCATGTCCGTGGAAAAATATATCTATCGATTTTACACCTGCGGATATCCAATTATGGGGTTCATTAAAAGAATGAGTAACCAGAGTCTTTTGTGCGTCATTGTAATAATACCCTATTTCCATAGAATAGCGGCATGAATGAACCGGACTCGATTGTGACCTCAGCAATATAAGACCAAGTTCTTCTAATACCCACCTGTCACTTAGAACATATTCTGAATTGTAAGACTCGAAATCATCAATAACGAAATTGTTGGAAACAGAAAAACTCCACACCGTACCAGTCAAGGGACTATTCGGGTCAGTGTCATTTACATCGTCAATGCGCCAATAGTAAGTTTTTCCCAGTTCAAGAGTGTTCGGATCAAAACTGTTCGGCTCCTGCGGCTGCATCGGATTGGGAACAGTATTAGCGCCGGGATACACATCATAAATATCTTTTCCAAAATAGACTTTATATTTATCTGCATCGCTTCCCGGCAGCCAGTCAAGAACTGTATCCATCGGAACATTTTCAGCTTTATCGGGCGGATAGGGATAACGCGAAACCTTATCATCTCCCTGATAAATTCTCGCATTAACGAAAGAAAGGTCGAATCCCGGTGAACCACCTCTCAGGTCTATTCCCACAACACGAACCGCGCGAGGTTCAAAAGGAAGAACTAAACCGGCTATATCGAATCCAAGAATAGTTGGTAAATGAACATTAGTGTTCGGTACCTCTGCCAGCGCAAGTAAATATTCCTGGTCGCCGCCATCTGTAAGAAAAACAAGGGCTTGCTCGCCTACCGGATCCATTTCGGAAACGAAAATATCATATCCAGGCCCATCATATATTACGCCGCGAAACAATAATTCTATCCAGCAATCTATGGGTATTGTAACAGCAGAGTTTTCGATAGATGGAGGTGCTCCGACAAGATACTCGTTCGGATCAACCGATAATGGAAAATTACCATTTTTACCTATGCCTGTCCAACATTCAGATGTAGAACGATGCGAACCGATTAAGTAATAAGGGTATTGAAATTCGCTTGCACGTACAAAATCGCAAACAGAGAATAATACATAAAGTAAAGCAATAGCTGCTTCACGATACCCTTTTTTCATTACTTGCCTCCAGCCCGGCTTTAACACCTGTAAAGAAAGCACCAATATAAAATAGTCCCATAACGACATTAATTATAGCATTTTTTCATATTGAATTCAAGAAAAATTAGCTATCTTTACCCCTGCTTAATACCTTAGAGATAAAATTGCAGAAAAGACTTGATATTTATCAAATTAATGAGTAATCTTACGTAAATTATATATTTTCTCTGTATATCATAAGGATTCTGCAAAATTGAAGTTAGACATACTTTAAGAAAGAAAAAATTGCTTGTGTTTAATTTTTTCTTTCTTGAACAATGAAGTTAAACTATTCATGAATAAGCAGTTACGGCAATGCAGCAGATTGTATGAAGAAAATCTTTTAAACCGATTTTCTTCATACAATATATGTCTAACTTCAATTTTGCAGAACTCATT
>JAFGEF010000166.1 GCA_016931715.1 Sedimentisphaerales bacterium | reverse complement strand
TATGATAAGTTGTCATGTTGAGCCGACAGGCGAAACATCTGGCTATCGATGCCCAGATTCTTCGTTTCACTCAGAATGACACCCTTCGTTTGTTAAGTTACATAACACTACATTGACGCATAAATAAACATCCGGCACAGTCCCGCTCTGCGGAAAATATAGACGAAGGAAAGCTTTTATATAACAATGCCGAGGTGTTCAGCGACAAGCTCGAAAAGTTCGACCCATTTTGCGGCATGTTCACGCTCTGTTAATTTGCCCCTGGCTGAGCGTGATGAATCGTTCGCGGGGATTTTCTCTGCTGCATCATCGGTTTTCGCAGCGGCGAGTGTCTTCATTTGAGGATACGTTTCTTTGGCGATTGTGAATAAAATGTTTTGAGCCAGTTGCAAGTCCATGTCGGGCACAATGACTTTAAGAATTTTAAGGGCTCTTTCGATTGTGAATAAAAGCTCTAAATCGTCACGTGACTGCTCGAACATCTCGAAAGAATTATTGATTTTCGCGGAAGCTTCGAAGCATAAGGTCTCTTTGTCCAATTGAAGTGACAATCTTTCAGCCTCGTCGGTCAGTTCCTTCAGACGGTCGATATCCATATCTTCGTTCTGGATTTCTCTGCACAAATCCTGGTTTATAATGAATTCAGCGGGCGCTGCCAGAACTTTCGGCAGGTTCATGTTCATGTTCCTGAGCATGAGCATTATCGAATAGTTGTCCTCGTATATATGGCGAAATGAAGTTTCGACTTCTTCCCATGTATCGCTTAAAAGGTCGTACACAAGCCTTCGCTGTTCGTCTTTAAAAAGATGCCAGATAGTGTAGTTATTTCCGGTGAACTTAATATTTATTTGCCGCATTACATCGTTTGTTTGACCGTTGTAAAGAGCAGTTTCAAGTTCTTTTCGTATCTGCTGAAGCTCTTTCTCATCCATCGGTGCGGCGATTGCAGTAAATAAATTGTGGCCTCCCAAATGCAGAGTGGCAAAATCTACACTATTTTCTTCCAGTATTATATTTGATTTGATGGTTATTCTGCCCGTTGCGAGTTTTTGAAAACCTGCTCTTGCGTCTTTATAATCCCGAATATTTGCAGTATAGCAGTAAATTTCCTGTTCTTCATCCATCGGATCGAGAAAGATAGAGCTTAATGCAAGATGAGCGCCGACCCTGTTGAGGTCGATTCTCGCCGGTTCGACATATTTTTCATAAACGTCCCGGCCGTTTTTGATATTTTGAAGATTTGCAGGCGCGTTGACAATTATGGCTTTGAACTGTTCGAGCAAGTCAATACCCGTGATTTCGTTGTACAACTGCATAGCTCTTGCTGCGTATTCAAGCACCTGTAAAGTTTCGATGCCCATAATATCATCGAAGAACCAGCCGCAGCTTGTGAACATCAGCAGAGACATACGCTGAATTTCCATCAGCTTTAAAAATTGTATTTTTTCAGATAGTTCGAGTTCTTTGCCTGCAGCATGCTCAATAAAATCATTTACATTTTCTTCGGAACGATCATTTATCACTGTTATATATTCATTTCTAACCAGCCATGGATCTTTGCTGTATTGCGGCAGATTCTTTTCATAAAGCTCGGTACATCTGTCTCTTAGCCAGTCGAGAGAATTTCGCAGAGGCTCTCTCCATTGCTGTTTTCCCGACATTGATTTATTTACGGAGCAGCCGCAGTTGCCTTTCCACCTTTCCACGCCGTGAGTACAGCTCCACGAGCTGTTTTCGACTATTTGTACTTCGTATGTCGGAGGAAACTTTTCCAGATACTCTGAGTAGATTGTAATTTTGGCAAGATTGTTGGTTTTAATATAATGCAGGCAATAAGCCAGAGCCATATCTCCGTGACGATGGTGATGACCGAATGATTCTCCATCACTTGCGATATGAACGAGCTGAGCGTCGCTTTTATTTTTATTGAATGTTTCGATTAATCTGTCGGCGAAATCCTTTCCGTTATGCAGCAGACCTCCGTATGCTACATCATTGGCGATAGCGCCATTGTAAAAAAATAAATTGATGCTGTTGCCGGACGGGAGATTGCAGAGGTAAGGCATCGTAATATCCATGTTGCTTTTCGCGGCATCTCCCCATTTACCGCCGCCAAGCCTGCGAATTTTATAAGCCTGGTGGGGAGCAAGGATAGTGAATTTAATTCCATGCTCTGCCAGAACCTCGAGCGTTTCAGTATTTACAGCGGTTTCAGGCAGCCACATGCCTTCGGGCTTTCTTTCGAAGCGATGCTCGAAATCCCAAATTCCCCAGATAACCTGGGTGTGTTTGTCTCTTGTATTAGCCAGCGGCAAAATGATATGATTATAAGCCTGGGCGATAGCAGCGCCATGACCGGAAAACTGCTCCATGCTTTTCCTGTCGGCTTCGATAATCTGCTCATAAACATCAGGCGCATGAGACTCTAACCATGAAAATAAAGTCGGGCCTACATTAAAGCTTATGTTGGAGTAATTATTGACTATATCAATGATTTTTCTGTCAGGACCAAGAATTCTCGATGCCGCATTCTGCCTGTAACATTCTTCATTGATTCTCATATTCCAGTCATGGAAAGGGTAAGCAGAGTCCTGCAGTTCCACCTCTTCGAGCCATGGATTTTCTCTCGGCGGCTGATAAAAATGACCATGAATACAAACATAACGTTCCATCTAAAACTCCAGCCTGTACAAAATCGATATTTTTACATCTGTAATATATTACCGGGCAAATTATTGAAAATCATGTTCAAGAATTTTGGCTGTTCGCCGGCAGAGTTCTCTGCCGTAATCAGCCCATTGTCCCTCACCCCAGTACCGGAAACAGCTTGTCTGGGTAAGCATCAGATGATACAGGGCATTGCGGTAGCGATGTTCGGAGGTATCAATTCCCTTTGCCAATATCTTTCGGTTAAATTCTGCGCTGACCTGCTCCATTGGTTTGAGGATATTTTCGTAACCTCTTACCCATGAAATATTATTCGTCCAGCTTCCGCCCTCCATGTGGAATCTGTGGTTTTCTTTTCCCAGTTTGTCAATAACTTCGTTAAGCCGCTCCGGGCCGGCGCCGTCTTCGAATTTTTCCCAGATAAAATGCTGCATTATCGGCTGGATGGCAGGAAAATTGTCCTCGTTTACTCCCATGCTTTCGAGATATTCGAGATATTCGGTGACATTTACGGCGGGTGTCTGCGTACCTGAGCTTTCACGAATAACATCGCGGTATTTGCCCGGAAATTCATTCATCATAACGCCGCCGTTTTCGCCGTCTGATATTTGTGTCACTAATGACGGCACGTATTTTCCATCCAGCTTGATTCTGTCCAGTCCTTTTGCTTCGTAATAAGGCTGCATTTGCCCGATTAGCTTTGTATCGCTTCCCTGGGTTTTTATTATTGCAGTAATTGTGAGTATTTCGCCCCTGGAATTTTTCGCTGCGAGTTTATGCGGTCTGTGTGCGTATTCGAGTCCTCTTCCGTTTTCGACATGCTCGACTGTATGCTCCTGTACTATTACCCAGCGATAGCCTGCGTCTTTTAGAGTTTTAACGAATTCATAAAAGACGTCCGGATGATTCGGCAGCGCCATTTCCGATGGTGAAAAACCTCTTATTCTCGATACTGCTTCGATGCCGAAAACAGCCGCAAAGAAATGCAGCCATGCATTCACGTGCAGACGGTAATCCTGAACGGGAGTTGATGGAGCCACAGGATGTCCCCATGCGGAGCCGAGCCATTCCGTGCATTGTCTGTAATTCGGGTCGCATGTGATTTTCCGAAGGTTGTCGAATACATCGTTAAGTCCCATTTTCAACATGCCGTGAAGCAGGGTGCCTGAATAATCAAGCATTACACGCGGCTCTTTTCCCTCGGCTATAAGCTCAGGTATAAAGTCACCCATTCGTTTGTAGCATTGCCGAAAAACCTGTGCATTGTGATTGTCACCTGAATTTGGGTGATCCATCATATTTTTAAGGTTGCTTATTTCTTCCGCCTGATCGAGAGGCTTATCCGGATTGGGGATTACAGGCTGGTGCATGTGCAGAGCAATTGCGTAAGCACTTCTGACATTATCCCAATTTATCCGGCTTTTAGGTAAAAATACCTGCTGGTTGTTTCTTGATTTGCGCAGAATCTTCTCCGCACCGGAAATATTAGGCACACCATCCATGTATTGAGCCAATTCGGTCATTCTTTTCTTTCTCCTTTTCTTTATCAGATAAACGAACTCTGCAAAATTGAAGTTAGACATATATTGTATGAAGAAAATCGGTTTAAAAGATTTTCTTCATACAATCTGCTGCTTTGCTGTAACTGCTTATTCATAAATATTTTAACTTCATTGTTTAAGAAAGAAAAAATTAAACACAAGCAATTTTTTCTTTCTTAAAGTATGTCTAACTTCAATTTTGCAGAATCCTTATATTTATCAGACGTTTTTGCTTTTTACTTCTTCTATCCATGGCTGCCTGGCAAAGTCAGGCAGCTTGAATGCTTCTTTAAGCAATCTCACATCAGCCGTAACGGAGGAAGTTAATCCGCCTGCGGCAGGAAGATAACAGCTCAAAGTATAATCCATGACCATTCGCTGTGCGCTGAAACGCCACGTGAGTGTGCGAAGAGCATGTTTTTGACGCGCTACCCAGCCGTGCGGAATACCATCTTCATTTCGGTTATAAAACAAAGGCACAACTTCATTTTCGAGAACATCATATAAAGCCTCGGCATCGACATAGTCCTGATGGTCGAGATTCGAATGTTCGCTGCCCTTGCCTATGGCAAAACCATTTGCACCATCATAAGCCTGCGCCCACCATCCGTCAAGAACAGAAATATTGAGTCCTCCATTCATGGCGACTTTTTGTCCGCTGGTTCCGCAGGCTTCGAGAGGTCTGCGCGGGACATTTATCCATGCGTCCACTCCCTGCACGAGGTGGCGGCAAACGTTGATGTCATAGTTTTCGATGAATACGATTTTACCGATAAATCTTGGATCTCTTGTGAATCTGAAGACCATTTGTATAACATGTTTAGCATCTGTATCCTGCGGATGAGCTTTCCCGGCGAAAATAAATTGAACAGGACGTTCACTGTTATTGACTAAGCGTTCCAGCCTTGCCGGGTCTTTGAACAGCAGGTCCATGCGCTTATACCTGGCAAATCGCCGTGCTATACCGATAGTCAGAACTGCCGGATTTAATTTTGCCTGACGGGCATATTCATTTGCAGTTTCGCTTTCTTTACCTTCTGCTCTTGCTTTTTCCTGTTTCTGCACAGTCCGGTCTATGTAGTCAACCAGATGTGCTCTTAGCTGACTGTTTTTTTCCCATAACTCGATGTCATCTATGCTTTCCATGGATGTCCATGACTCCGGGTCGTCTATCGCTGCTTTCCATTTGGGTCCGAGATATTTGTTATAAAGTTTTGCCATTGGTTCAGCCAGCCAAGTGCTGATGTGCACGCCGTTCGTAATATAATTAATCGGCACATCATATTGGCTTGTTGTCGGCCAGAGCTTGTTCCATATTGCCCTGGTCAGGCGGCAATGTAAAAAAGAGACGGCATTTCGATAACGTGACATTTTCATGGCAAGCACAGTCATGGAAAAATTTTCTTTTTCATCTTCGGGATCAACGCGACCAAGCCCGAGCAGTCTGTTTTCTGAAATACCTAATTGCGTTATCAAGGGATTTAGCACCTTTACAAGCAATTCCGGGTCGAATTCATCATGCCCTGCAGCTACGGCAGTGTGTGTTGTAAAAACAATCTGCGAGGCTGCTATTTCAAACATGTTATCGAAACTCTGGCCGTCACGATCCATTAACATTCGTAAAAATTCCAGGCAGGCAAAAGCGCTGTGTCCTTCGTTCAGATGAATTACCGAAGGCGTAATACCCAAAGCTTCCAGCGCAAGCATTCCGCCAACACCAAGAATGAGCTCCTGCAGAAGCCTTATATGTTTATCACCGCCGTAAAGCCTGCTTGTAAGATTTTTATCATCGCTTGAGTTGCCTTCCACATTCGTATCGAGCAAAATCAGGAGATTGCGTCCTACATGCACAAGCCATATTCCAACCCATATCTGATAGGATTCTGTGCGCACGCAGACTCTTAGCGGCTGGCCGAACTCATTTTTAGCAAGTTCGATTGGCAGAATATTATCACTCACATTAAAATAATGTTCCTGCTGCCAGCCTTCGAAATCGAGTGACTGGACGAAATAGCCATGCGAATATGAAAGGCCGATTCCTACAATTGGAACACCAAGGTCGGATGCTGCCTTTAGATGGTCGCCTGCCAGAGCGCCAAGTCCGCCCGAATAAATAGGAAGTGATTCATGTAATGCGAACTCCGCGCTGAAGTATGCAACTGGCTGGGCACGAAGCGGTCCTGCCTGCCATGCGCCCCAAATTTCACTGCTCTCAAGATACTCGTGCAAATCGTTAAGTCTTTCTGTGAGCTGCTTTAACTTATATTTGTTTTGAAACTTGTCTTCGAGAATATCATTTGCCAGACGATTAAGAAAATCTACCGGATTGTGATTAACATCCCTCCATAGCTCGGTATTGATGTCCCTGAACACTTTCACGCATTCAGGATGCCATGCCCAATAAAGATTCTTACTCAACTCTGTGAGTCTTTTTATAATATCCATATACCCCCCTTAACAGAAAATATTTCAACAGTTCCACCAGTTAAGGTCAATATCTTTGAAAATAACATCACTCATATCCGCCTCTTTTATCTGAAGTTTCTGTACTTCATTCAGTCCGGCAAGATACTTCGGGTTTTCGCCGAGCTTTTCAGCTATTTCTGTGAACATTTCAAAGCGTGAAAAATGCTGGATAAATCTTTTTATTCCGTAATCGGGAGCCTGTTTGCGTGTTATTACAAATGGCCAGTCACTCGCCTGGAGCAGGAGTAATTCCCGTCCTGCTTTTTGAAGTATTTGATGCAGTTTGGATTTCTGCCGCCAGGGAAGATGATAGGTCAGTTTTCCGAATAACGTCTCGCAGCGATATTCGATGTCCCAGAGCCATTTTAGCTGTTCATCTGCCCAGACACGATGGTCGCCGCCTTCGCCCCATGAACCTGACGGCAGACGAACGGTTTTATCAGGTCCGAAAGATTGAAGAAAATTGCCGGCGGTTCTCAAATCCACATCCGGATCGGCGCCTAATGTCAGCATGACATCCCGCAGGAAAGCCGGTCCCTCGAACCACCAGTGCCCGAAAAGCTCCGCGTCAAAACAGGCTACAACCACACCATGTTTGCCTGTTTGATATTTATATTCGTTAAGACGTCTTTTTACTTCTCTGCAAAAATGCCTTGACTGCTCAAATATTTTTCCAGGGACATCATCAGGATAATAAAAATCTTTTTTCCCGAGGTCGCTTTTCCGGTCTGTAACTTTCCAATAACGCAGGCCTCGCTTTGGGCCGTGTCTTTTATGAAATTCCAGATATACTCCATCCGCAGGATAACCTGTTAAGCCGCACCATACCTGTTTGCAAATATATGGGTCTCTTGCGAATGCGGCCATAGATGGTTTTTTCCCGCTGTTGCCATCTACCCATACAGGACGATGCACATTAAGATGACTTGAACTATCGCCGTTGGTGACCATATGGTCATCAACGAAAAAATGTGTAAGCCCTTCCTGTCCTACTATTTCGTCTATTCCTTTTCGCCAGCCGGGGGAACCCCAGCTTATTGCGGGCGTCCAGTGGCCCGCCGGTCTGTAAGCGCCCTCGGGAAGCCAGATGCCTTCAGGTCTGAATCCGAGAATTCTTTCTGAACTGTCCAGTCCGGCTCGAATCTGAGCATGAATAGAGGAATCTTCCAGCAGCAGGGGCGTATAACCGTGCGTAGCGGCGGAAGTCAGCAATTCAACTGCACCGGCCTGGTTCCACTTCCTGAACTCGGCAGGTATATCCTGTTTGATTTTGTCGAATTGTTCTGCCAAATCCTGATAGAACTTTTCCCAGCGGCTTGCAAGCCATGCCGGGTGAGGCTGGTTTTCTTTTTCGAAAAAAAGTCTGTCTTTGGAAGCCTGTTCTATGCGGTCGCGCAGATAGCTTTGAAAACCCTGCTTGAAATATTCATTTGCGAGCTGTTCAAGCAGTACAGGAGTCAATCCTATCGTCATCCGGGGATTTCCCTTGAGGAAGCTGCACTCCTGTATAACCGACAACAAAGGCAGATATGTTTCCGCCGCCGCTTCATAAAGCCAGTCTTCACCATGAGGCCAAATTCCGTGATGCAAGACATAGGGCATATGTCCGTGCAGTACTAAACAAAAGCTGCCTATTGCCATTGTGCCTCTCCTTAAGCATGCTCTTTTGTGCAGGCTTCGCCGTTTTGCATAGGTATTATTTCATTACGGGCTTCCGCCAGCGCTGTAGTTAAATGTTCCCAGTCTCCTCTTATTTTCAGATAATGGTCCTTCTGCATCGCTCTGAAGCCATGAGCTGCAAAGTGTGTTATCAGGGATTCTACAGTCATTTTTGTGTCTTCACTTATATTTCCATCAGGCAGTAGCAGGCGGGCTTCTAATTTCATGGATGAACCATTGCGTTTCCGTTTATTTGGCAGTGAAATTATTCTCTGTCTTGGAACACGTACTTTTTCTGTTTCGATTTGCACTTGCTGCAGGACAGGTTCAGGGCATGGGGGCGGACAAAGCTGTTGATATACCTCGATATTCTGCGAGCAAATTCTGTCCCAGCTAAAATAGCTCTCGACACCTTTTCGGCCGTTACAGCCCATCCAGCGCGCTCTGTCGAAATCAGAAAAAATTCTGTCAATACCCCAACTAATTGAATCGACACGCGGACATATTTTCAGTCCATTGGTTTCGTGCTCGACATAGTATTTTGGACCGCCGATTTCGGTGACTACAACAGGTTTTGATGCGCTCCATGCTTCCAGCACAACAATTCCAAAAGGTTCATTTCTGCTCGGGACACATACGACATCGCAGAGCTTGAAGAGTTTCGTCAGTTCATCACCCATTTTGTAACCGACAAACCTGGTGGCATGGGCAATATTAAGGTGTCTCGCTCTTGCTTCGAGAGAGCCTCGCTGGTCTCCGTCACCGGCAAAGATGAATTTAGCGGCGGGGTATTTCCTTATAATATTTCCGATTGCTTCGACTAAAATATCCGCGCCTTTCTGCCAGGTCAGGCGGCCGCAAAATAAAACTGTCGGATCCAGCGGCGCGATGTTGTATCTTCGCTTCTCATCTCCGGGATTAATATTAATATCAAAACGTTTCCAATTAACGCCGTTATTAATTACATTTGTTTTCCATTCAGGCACTTCATACATCCACATGATTTCTTCTTTGGTTGCCTGTGATACGGCTATTATCTTGTCAGCCCAGTATGTTCCCGCGCGTTCCTGCTCCCTGACTCGCACGGAACGTCCGTTGAAAAAGGCATTTCCGCACCTTCCGTATTCGGTTGAATGTATCGTAAATACACATTTGTGTCCCCGTCCCTTTTTAATCCATATCATTGCATTCGCACAGAGCCAGTCATGTGCATGTACAATATCGAAATGCCCGACAAGATCCTCGACCAGGAAGAAATGGTCCACCATAGCGCGGCACATATTGTTGACATCTTCGACAAAATCCGGGTGTGAAAAATATGTACAGCGATGATAATGTACGCCGTCTATAAGATCGTGTGACCTCTGGTTAGGCATTCTTCTGGTGAACAGGTGGACTTCATGTCCTTTCTCTGCTAAAGCGGCGGATAATTCGCTTGCATGTACCGCTACACCGCCAACTGCTGTGGAATGCAGTGACTCCCAGGTAAGTATTGCAATTCTCATAAAATCAATCCTTTAGTACTAAAGAAACTGAACTCCTTGTTTTGTTTCGTTAACCGAATTTTTGCAAAACTTCTGACCTCTTTTATAACATCTTTGAAATTAAGATGCAAGCATATTAGCCATAACATTGTGATAAAAAGTCACACATTTTTTTGCTGCTGCTTCCCAGGTAAGATTACGAATTTCTTCTTTGCCGTTTCTTACTAATTCTTCAGCCCATTGCGGATTACTAAGTATTTTTATTATGGTTTCGGCAATTTTGTTCGAGTCCCAGAAATCGATTTTTACAACTCCCTTGTTAAGAATTTCTCCGACTCCGGATGTTTTCGAGAGAATCACCGGTATGTTCTGCTGTATTGCCTCGACAGCAGTAAGCCCGAAAGGCTCACTTACCGAAGGCATAACATAGACATCTGCCGATCTGTAGGCTCGTTCGACCTGCCAGCCGCGAAGAAAACCGGTGAATAGTATTTTTGTACCAAGATTTTTTGCTGCTACAGTTTCGATGGTAGAAGGGGCAAGGTCTCCCCAGCCAACCATGATGAATTTTACATTTTCGAGTTTTTGCAGGACTTTTTCTGCGGCTTCAACAAAATGGTATGGACCCTTCTGCCCAGTGATTCTGCCGAGAAAGAGAACGATTTTGTCACCATTTTTATAAATCTGGTATTTTCCGGCATAGTTTTTATGACTTATCCCGTTGTGTACCACCCTTATTTTATGACGCGGGACACCATAATTACTCATGATTATATCGGCAGTATATTCAGAAACAGCTATTATTACTGAAGCTGCTGCCATTCCCTTGCGCTCAATCTCAAAAATTTTCTGATTAATAAAACTGCCGGACCTGTCGAACTCTGTAGCGTGTACATGTACTATAAGAGGTTTTGAATATTTGGATGAAAGAGCTATTCCGGCGGGATATGTTACCCAGTCGTGCGCATGAATTACATCAAATGACTGGTCTTTCATCAGTTCAGTGCAGCATCTTGCGTATTCGCTGACACGCTCGACGAGATTTCCGTCATAACCTCCGATTGCTCCTGCACAGCCAATGCGAAACGGATGCGATCTGGCATTATAATATGGATTCGGGATTTCCGAGGGTACCGGCTTAAATGTTATATGCTCAGGACTATCTTCCAGGGATGATTCCATCTCAAAAAAACTATGCGTTTGTCCCTCGATACCCCATGTGCTTGCGGGTAAAAGCATCAAAATGTTTACGTCCATGTCTTTCATTGCATGTGTTAATCCGTAACAAGCTGTTCCAAGACCACCGCTGATAAAAGGCGGAAATTCCCAACCAAGCATTAAGACATCTATAGACAAAGTAACACTTTACTCCTTTCACAGATTTGCAAAAGCCATTATTGCTGCTGTATAATACAAATCCATGCATTAGTTGCCGGCAGAAAAGCAACAACCTTAACTGAAGTAGAAATATAGTCAGCGTATTCCAAGTTCCCGTTTCAGTTGGTTCTCGGCATCAAACCAGTTTTTTTCGTCCTGGTTTGCAGGACAACCTCGCTGCAGCCAGATTTCTTTTGCCCGCTCTGCAATTTGCTCATATGTAAGTCCAGTCGATTTGACTGAAGGTTTTTCTGCGACCGCAACATTTTTATCAGCCTTTATGCCGGAACTGAACTGAGTTGCTTTGTTGGTAAAATCAATTCTTTGAGAAGGACTGTTCTGATAGTTGTTCATAGGTTTTTTTGCCATATATACTCCATTCTAATTATTTCCCTTAAAAAACAATTTAAGACCAGGATGCGCCCTGTAGCACTAAGAAGCACCCGAATCTTGTCAAACGTTTATTTCGCTTATTGAACACTCACCTTTAAGTTTGATCGAGTGAGTATCGGAAGCTGTATAAAAACAGCTTCAATATTAATATAATAACTCTCGTAGATATTTTTTCAATTTTTTTTTAAAAATAAATAGGGAAAAAACTTAATTTTATTGTCGTTTTACTTAATTTGGCCGTATTAAAACAAACTGAATATGTTAATTTCCAGTTATTAAGATACTCTGGTATAAGACTATCCAGATTCTCCATGTTGCTTATTTTGAAATACGGGCAGTTTTGAAAATTTTCTAATTGTATTTTGTACGATCAGTTTTTTGTGAATCATATATTTTTGCGGTACTATGCAAAGAAAAAATACATTATTACAAGTCAAATAAATGAAAAAAGTACATATTTCAGCAGTCAGGCGATTGATATTTGCGGTTTTTCAGAAAGTCAAATATAATGCAAATTCGATTTTATATTGAATTATTAATAAATTGTTGGCAATGAAGGAATACCGTGATGGGAACAATGGAAGAAGGCGTAAAACAGGCTGTAGAGAACTGTCTGAGGATTTCTGCGGGCGAAAATGTTGTTATCATAACTGATAAACAGACTTTCGAGATAGGTACGGCTCTTAAAGCGGCGACAGAGAAGATTACCGGAAAAATTGAATTCTTTGTAATGGAAGATTTCGGTCCCAGACCAATCGATTTCCCGCCGCAAATCGCAAATGCAATAAAAGACGCGGATGTAAGTATCTATGCGGCACAGGGTGCGCAAGGGGAGCTTCAGACTTTTAGGATGGCAATGCTCCGGGCAATAGAGGCAAATCACAGGCTCAGGCATGCTCATATGATTGGAATCACACCTGAAATTATGAGAGATGGAATGTGCAGCGATTACAAAGAGATTCAGCGTATAAGCAGGCTTGTATATGCAAAAGTTAAAGACACAGGTAAAATCAGGGTTGTAACTGATAAGGGATGTAATTTTCTGGCGGAGTTCAGTCCTGCCTTGGAATGGATGGTAAGCGATGGCGACATACGCCCTGGTTTTTGGAAGAATCTGCCGGACGGAGAGGTTTTTACATGTCCAGCCGATGTCAACGGTACCATAGTCATAGACGGCTGCCTGGGCGACTTCTTTACTGAAAAATACGGTTCTATCGAAAAAACGCCTGTTACTATCGAAGTATCAGGCGGCAGGGCATTAAAAGACGGTATAAGTTGCGATAATAAAAAACTGCTCGAAGAGTTTGCTCAATATATTTTTGAAATCGACGAGAACAGCAGCAGAATTGGCGAGTTTGCTATCGGTACGAATACAGGCCTTAAAAAGCTGATTTATAATCTTCTGCAGGATGAAAAATTTCCGGGCATTCACGTTGCCTTCGGCAGTCCGCTTCCCGGCAAAACAGGTGCAAAGTGGGACAGCAAAGCCCATGTTGACGGCGTAATAAAAAATCCATCTATTTTCGTGGATGATGACATGATTATGAACAAAGGCAAGTTTTGTTTTTAAGCTATACCCTTAAAATGTACGCGGGAATTATTGTATGAAATATGTAAGACTTGGCAAAAGTGAATTGAAAGTTTCAAGGGTAGGCTTTGGCGGCATTCCAATAATGAGGATTTCTTTCGAGCAGGCTGAAAAATGTATTCTTACTGCAATCGAGCTTGGTATAAATTATATAGATACTGCGACAGATTATGGTAACAGCGAAGAAAAAATCGGCAGAGCGATAAAGACAATAAATCGCGAAAAGCTTGTTATTGCAACAAAATCGCCGCCCAGGGATGCCAAACGTCTGGCTGAGTGTATCGACCAGTCTCTCAGGAGGCTGCAAATCGAAACAATAGATTTATATCAGTTCCATTGCATCAATAATGAAGAGGTTTTGAAAAGAGCGATTGATTTGCTGCCGATACTGGAAAAAGCTAAAGAGAAGGGAAAAATCCGTCATATCGGAGCGACCGTGCATGGAGTCGAATTTATCAATAAAGTTTTGGATTTAGATGCGTTTGAAACGATAATGATAGCTCTTAATTTTATTGTCAGAGAAGCCGCTGATGTCGCTTTACCGAATGCCCGTAAAAAAGATGTGGGTGTGATTGCAATGAAACCCATGGCGGGCGGGCATATAGAAAATGCGAATCTTGCTTTCAAGTATTTCCTAAATTTTGAGGATATTGTGCCTTTGGTCGGAATTCAATCACCGAAAGAAATCAGGCAGGTCGTAAAAATTCTCAATGACAATATCCCTGCAAGCCAGGATGAAGTAAATGAAATGGAAAAGATACGCCGCGAGCAGGGCGACCGTTTCTGCCGGAGATGTGAATATTGCATGCCGTGTGAGCACGGCGTGAAAATTTTCCCGATGACTATATTTAAATCTTTCGCCGCCCGTTTTCCAACTAAGGATTTAGTTACCGGAAACTGGGTTGATATAATTGACAGCTACGCAAAATGTATCCAGTGCGGTGAGTGCGAAAAAAAATGCCCTTACAACCTCGAAATTCGCGAAATTCTAAAAGAAAACGCCGCTTATTTCAAGGAACTACAAAGTCAGTTTATATAAAAAATACCAAATACAATAAAACCAGATAAATACCGAAAAAACAAAAAAGTGTAAATGAAAAGTGTATGTATGGATTAACAGATATTAACAACTTGTATAAGCTGTAATCAGTTTTTTAAAATATAATTCATCTATGACTGTTTCGGTCATTCAATCTTTCCTTATATTTATAGTGGATAGCGTATAGAAAGACAAATCCTCAACCCTATACCCATACTTCAATTTTCCAAGGGATAAATTTCAGGTTCATCAAATCCTTTCGGTATCTGAAAATCAAATACCTTTCTGTCTATCTTCTCATTTATTTGAGCCTTAAGAAATTTTATTTCAGATAAATCTTTTTTTTCCGGTGTTTCATCTTCCGGCTCAGTAGAAATTGCTTTTATCTTCACAGGAAGATTTGATTTTTCATCTATCCAGCAATCAATCTGAACGTATTTGGCCTCATAAATCGAACTCGGCTTAACCTTGAATTGTACTTGAGTTAAATCTTCAGGTTCATCTTTTTTCTTTTCAGGAATAGTTATTTCAAACTGTTCCTTCAAACGTTCTGCTTTGATAAAACCAACTATCGGAAATTTTTTGCTCACTAATTCAAATATGTCAACAGGTTTATTAGGTTCACCGGCATGAGTTAGTTGTTTATATATACAACTCTTTGAATCATAATCCAATATTATTAGCCAGAGTCCCTCAAATCGTCGTTCATCACTTGTTATACGAGTTCCGAGCAATGAACCATCGACAATAATATACTGTTCTTCTTTTTTCTGCTCTTCGTCATCATCCTGCTGCAAGGTCTGAAAATTTACTCTAAGGTTGGAAGTACTGTCATTTTTCTGAAAATACAAAACGCCTTTTCGCAATGTTTGAGTATAAAAAACCGAAGGCTGAACATACCTGTATTCTATCTGGCCCTGATAGGTTTTTAAATCCTTTGTCTTCTGATTGAGCTTTTCAAGGATAGAATCGACAGAATTTGGGTTTGTTTGTTCTGTTTGCGGAGCACTATTCTGTACCGACGCTGAACTGCATGATGCACAAAAGAGCAAAACGAAAAACGAAAAGTGCAAAACTAATGAAGAAAATCGGCTTTGCCGATTTCCGCAGTTTTTAGCTTTTAGATTTAAGTTTTTAGTTTTCATATATTTGTTTTTCTAAAAATCTACTATTTTAATTTACGTTTTGTATTCTTCTCTTATATAGACGTAAAAACCATTAATCCATTACAAAAATAATAAAAAAACACGAAATATTTTTCAATTTTAAATTCAGTTTTATTACTCAGATGGTACAATAGGATACCTTTCACATAGTTCCTGCATTTTATCAGGAGGACCATTCCAATATTGTTTACAATAAGTATCCGCCGTTTTATATATTTCCTGAACTTTTTGTATATCAGCGGTTAGTAAAACATATAAAGATTGACTGCGTGGCCACTTGATTGTCGGGTCGCTGTAGTATTCATATGGTAGTTTGAATTCAATTATGTTCCATTTGCTCTGATTATCTTTAGGTTTTAGGCCTGCTAATGAGTGATATATTTCTGTAAAATTAAATGTCGCCGCTGGATAATTAGCTCCGTAAATTGAATTTCCAAGCCTTAGATACCCTGAACCATCCTTGAATATATTTAATGTCCATGCATACCTTCCGGGATTAATCTCAATAGATTCACAATCGGACAAAGAAGGAACTTTTTCTAAGCGTATTAAATCAGTAGTTCTGGAAACCTTTGTTTGTGAACCGCTTGTATTCTGGACGTTGTCTTGTGGCGTTTTAGGCGCTGCACAACCAAGACAAATCACTATCAATATTATAACTACTCTCGACATAACGTTTTTCATATTAAAAATGCATAAATATTATTTCATAATCATCTGCGTTTTTCAAGATTCGGCAGTGCTTTTTGTAAATCTTCCACCTGATTATATGTTATATTTGGACAATCACCTATAATAAGTGATTGTAAATTTTTCAATCTCCTTATAGACTCAAGATTGGAGACCTGAGTACGTTCAATATCAAGCCTTTGTAGGTTTGTTAATACACTTAAAGGTTCAAGGTCGGTTACTTGTGAACCAGAAATATTGAGCGTGTGCAGGTTTTTTAATTCCTTTATAGGTTCAAGATTGGAGACTGGAGTATCCGCCAAATACAGGTTTTCCAGATTTATCATTCCTTTCAAAGGTTCAAGATTAGATACCTGAGTGTTATTGATCCAAAGGGTCTGCAGATTTGTAAGTTCTTTTATATGTTCCAGATTTGATATATGAGTTGTACTAATTTCAAGGCTTATCAGTTTAGTCAGTCCTTTGATTGATTTAAGGTCAGATACTTGAGTTTCACTAAGTCCAAGGGAGAGTAAATTTGTTAATTTCTTTAATGGCTCAATATCAGACAACTGAGCATGTATGATTATAAGATGTTGAAGGTTATTTAGGCATGAAAGAGGTTTTATGTTTTTAAATTGTGTATACTGTAAATGAAGAATTTGGAGATTTGAAAGATTTTCAAGTGGTTTTAAATCCAATGAGAATCTTTCATTTAGGTCAAAAATACCGAGCTTCGCCAGAATCCTCATCCATTTGGGTACTTTGCCTTCCGGGAAGCGAACATCTTGAAAATAAAGTTCTTTCAAATTAGTAAATTTCTCAAGCAGTTTTATATCGGAAAGCTCTTTGGAAAAAATATTTAATTTTGTTATTTTTGCAAAATCTTTATAAGTTAAGTCATTAGGCTCTTTATTGAGTTGTTCTGCTGTCAACTGCCGAATTATTTTCTCACTTGCCGGGTCGGATTTAGGTTCCTGTGTAAGTAAAATAAAAACTAAAACAGCAAATATTAATAGCAGCAAAGCAGCCGCCGCGAGGGTGTATTTTCGCCAGGAAGATTTCTTGTCTATTATATTATGTTCTGTTTCGTTTTTCATTAAACTTTACTTAATCGGTGACGTATCTGCCTGCTCATCAGTTTGAAATGGATTGTTGGGTGGCAAATATTCTTCTAATCCGGCATATACAGAGAGTTTAGCCCTTTCAGGTAATTCTCTTCTCCACTTTTCATCAAATTCTTTTAGTTGCTTATAGTTACCGATTGCAAACCATATACTATCGCGAGCGCCTAAAACATTATGCAGTAATGGATTGTCTAAGTCAGTATCCGCTGGTGGTGAAAGGGGAGAGTACATCGCAATAGTCTTGCCATCAGAGAACGATGCTGTTAATCTGATATTTCTCTTGCAACTGCCTAACATAAAGCAATAATTCTCGAAAGCATCAGGGGTTACTTTTAGTATTCCGCTTTTCGGTATTTCAAATATATAGCGTTCATCATCAATTTTATAACTATTACTATCTTCCCGGCCTTTTTGGATTACGTAAACGCCGGAGAAATTAACCGGAAGCGTGTGATGCACCTTTGTTGGTTTTGGTGAGCATCCTGCTATAGCCATTAATAAAACCAGCACTCTGAAGATTCGCATATTATCTCCTGATGATTATACAAAAAAGTTATTACCTGACATTTCCCATTTAAACACTTAAAAAGTACAATTCTTTATAATTTAACTTTGTTCTTTACATATAAAGACGCAAAAACCAGGAATCTGTTACAAAAATCTACCAAAAAAACGAGAAATTTCTCAATTTAATTGGAAATTTAATCCTTTTTGCGAATTAAAGAATGCAAATGGCATCTGTTTTGAAAATTTGGTTATTTCTAAATTCAAGCTCAGAAACTTCTTTTATGCAATAAAACAAACGTTAAAAACGTTTAACTATACATCGAAGTTGACTATTTCTATTAATAATCAACCGGTATTAGTATGGTGAAGGAAGTTTTGTATGAAAATAATTTTAACTTTTAAGTACTATGCAATAATATCTTTAGCGATTATATGTATAAATACTGAGATTCGGGCAAATAGCGACCCGACTACTGATAAAACCAAAGCTGAAATTGATATTCTTATCGAAAAAACAGGCAGCACAGCTCCCGATTGGTGGGATTCAGTTGAACTTGGAATTCCTGAAACTTTAGATATGAACTGGCCTGTAAGAGCGGTATTATCTCAGGGGCGAGGCGGATTTGGAGGCAGGGGGGGACGCGGTGGTGGAGGTCGAGGAGGACGCGGAGGATTTTGGATGCAGGGCGGGCCTGTGGTGAACCAGGACAATTCACGGAGCATTGACCAATATTTGATACAGGTAATTTATCCGAATGCTTCTCAATACACAACCGGCATCAAGCTTGTAAATCATCTGATGATTATAAATAAAGAAGACAGGCAAAAGCTCATTCGCTCTCTCAATACTCTTGGAGAATTATTTTATGACCTGCTTGGTGATTACGCAAGGGCCGCTTTCTGGTGGCAGAAGTCTGCGAAAATGGGCGGCTCGATTGATTCGCTGAAACTGGCACATTGTTATTACGAGCTTGGAAGCAAATCAGCGGCTTATGAAGTTCTTTCCACCGTAAATAGAGGCTATCGCAGCAGTGGCAGAGAAGCAATCAAGTTCTGGGCGAATATCGGTGAAGTTGATATGGCTCTTGAGATGATAGAGTCAAATAACCAGACTAATATGGGAGGAAGAAATTCTGGTTTCAGCAGAGGTGGTTCTCAGGGTGTAGATTATATGCTTGCGGCTGAAATATGCAGAACAGACGGCAGATATGAACAGGCTATCGGATACTATGAAAAAGTCATAGCGTCTATGTCGAATAATTTTAACAATTTTCGCAGCAGAGGTGGTAGTTCAAGTGACCGCGCTAAAGCAAACATGGAAGTTGTCAATTTACTTAATAATTTGGACATCAAGCAAGTTCCTGATGGAATATATACCAGCAATGCAATAGGATATGGAGGAATCCTCTATGTAAATGTGTCAGTCGCCAGGGGACGTATCGTTTCAGTTGAAGTGACGCAGCACAGGGAAACATATTCCTATTTTTACAGGGCAATACAAACTGCTCGCAAAATTATCTCAAAGCAGGGTTTTAAGGGAGTTGATACGGTTAGCGGAGCAACCATAACCTCGGATGCAATAATAAACGCCGCGGCTAAGGCGTTGGCGAATGCATCTGAATAATTCAGTTTTCATAAATATCAGCTTGGATTTAGTCAGAATTTCAAATATTCTCATAAAGAAGGGGCAAAAACACTGAGTACTGCAAAGAAATGCAATAAGCGATGGACTTCGAATTATACGAGAAGTTTGGTACAGATAGCCTTTTTGGGTTTGTTTCTGATTTTATTGTTCTATTTTTGCCGGCCATATAGATATGATTATAGTAAGGAAGGTTCTGAATTATTTAAGCATCTTGAACTGTTTCTTGTATTAGACCCGCTGGTTAGTATATCTGCATCTATTGCGTCAAAAACTTTTGTCTGGTCATTAACAATAGCAGCGGCAGTTATGCTTATCGGTACAATTTTTCCACGATGGTTTTGCGGATATGTTTGCCCGATGGGGACACTTATAGATTTGTTTGACTGGAGTATCGGGCGAAGAGTCAAATTATTCCGTATCAAACCGAAAAGCTGGCTGGTAAATCTGCGATTCTGCTTTTTGACAGCCGTTTTGGTTTCATCTTTATTTGGTATTTTAATATCCGGCTTTGTCTCAGCTATTCCAGTAATCACAAGGGGAATGTTGTATATTTTCGCATTGCTTCAGCCTATGCCGCTGAAAGGATGGGAATATTTACCTCAATTGAGCATATGGCATTACGTTTCGATATTTCTTTTTCTGGCAATATTGAGTCTTGGTTTTCTTCGTCCGGGATTCTGGTGTGCTTATATATGTCCGAGCGGAGCTTTATTATCTTTGGCAAGCTTATTGCGTCTAAACGAGAGAAAGGTTGAAGACACTTGTGTCAAATGCGGCCGATGTCTTAGTGCATGTGACTTTGGCGCGATTGCTTCCGATTTCACAACACGACCTTTGGAATGTACTTTTTGCATGAGTTGCGCAGATGTTTGCCCGAAGAATTCAATTAAGTTCGTTAGCAGATGGAATGATATTAAAGAAAAATCTTCGGATAAGAATAGTAATTTACAACCTTCTTATGCTCGTAGAAATTTCCTCGTTAGTGTGATAGGGGCCGCAGGTGTCGGAACGGGAATCGCAGCAGGGCTGAAGCCTGAGCGAGGTCAATATGCAAATTCTTTTCCAATGCGTCCCCCGGGTTCTGTGCCGGAAGATGTATTCAGAGGCCGATGTATAAGATGTGGTGAATGCTTAAAAGCATGTCCGGTTAGCATTTTGCAGCCGACTGGGATGGAACTTGGTTTCGATGGTATATGGACACCTGTAGTGAAGATTGATTCTAAAGCATGTCAGCCGTATTGTAATAACTGCGGCCAGGCTTGTCCGACCGGTGCAATTCGAGCTTTATCGATTGATGAAAAACGTGCGGCCAGAATGGCTCAATCTGAAGTTGATAAAAGTAGTTGCCTTGCACATTGTAAAACACAGGAATGCGGTTTATGTGTAGAAGAATGCAAAGCCGCAGGTTATAACGCTTTGGAATATATTAGAGTCGGAATTCAATACGATAACTGGGGAATGCCGATTGAAGATTCTGGATTTTTAGCTCCGGTTGTTATCGAGGAAAAATGTGTTGGCTGCGGCCTTTGCCAGGTTAAGTGCCATGCTGAAAACGTAAAGGAACTTGGACTCCTAAAAAGAAGCGCTATTATTGTTAAAAATGGATTGGGAAAAGAAGATCGTATTATTAAGGGGTCTTATAAACAACTTCAGGCTGAACGCATTAATAAAAAGAG
Organism: Sedimentisphaerales bacterium; assembly: GCA_016931715.1. Lineage (GTDB taxonomy): Bacteria > Planctomycetota > Phycisphaerae > Sedimentisphaerales > Anaerobacaceae > JAFGPS01. The sequence continues at coordinate 9,854 of JAFGEF010000166.1, read as the reverse complement.
ACAACTCCTTCCGGCTGCTCCTAAAAACGATTATCTTCCGGATTTCCTGCGATAACCAGGTTTGTCTCTAAAGAAGACTTTTTTTATTGTTACCAAGAAGTAAGAGTTTTGCAAAAGTTCACTAAGAAGCTTGGTTTAATTTATTTAAGATATGCCAGAACGCACCGCGTGCGCCATTTTGGATAGCGTTTATAAGAGGTGTATTATCATTGTAATTATAATCAGAAGAATCTTCTCCGGCTGGTTCGAAAAATCTCCTGTCACCGTTAATGAAATCCTTCACTAACTCGGCTGGTTTTTCTCCCAATTGCTCTGATATATAGAATGTCGGAATAAGCAGGTTCAGCGGGCCGGTGTATTTTCGCCTGATTGCCTCAAGATTTCCTCTCTGCTCCTGTTCAGTGACATATTTTTCCATGGCAGTTCGCGGATAAATTCTCATTCCGAGCGTTGCGCCAACGCAATCGGGATTGATTTTCTTGATAAAATCAATTGTCTCTTTAACTGTTTGGGGTGTCTCGCCCGGGCCGCCTAATAAAAGGTCAATCATGACAGCCATTCCGTTTTCCCTGCATAATTTCACGCCGTCGGCAAGATTATTTCTGCTGTGAGTCTGGTTATAAGTTCGCAGCATAGACTCACATGCAGAATCGCCGGTAAAATCAATCCCCACACAACCTGCCTGTGCCATCTGTCCGGCAAGCTCTGCATCGAACGGCGATGGCGACATGTATGTGTACCACCGGACTTTGTCGCCGAGCGAGCGCCTGTTGATTTCCATGCAAACCTCAAGGGCATGGCTTCGTGACAGGTTAAACTCTGAATCGCATATATGCAGGACATTGATGTCCTGTTTCAGCAAAGACTGTATTTCATCGACAACTTCTGAAGGATTCCGCAGGCGGAGTTTTGTACCTTTTGCGAGAGGATCAGCGCAATAAATGCAGTTTCGATTGCATCCCCGCTTTGTTTCCAGTCCGCACTGGCCCCCTCGCTTAAAATAAGCCTTATTATCCACGAAATCACGTGACGTACCCAGCGAAACAGGGTCAGGCCATGACGGCGGATTTTCAACAATTATCGCAGCATGGATATCCTGCCCATGCATTTGCGGGCCAGATGCCCGCGACACTTTATTTTTGTCTCGCCATAAAAGGCCCGGAACATTTGCGAAATTCCGAGAGCCTCGCAACTGCTTAACCAGCTCGACAGTGGATATTTCGCCATCGCCGCATATACCGAAATCAACGCCTGTGTATTCTAAAATTGTTCTGGCAAATATTGAAAAGCCTATGCCCCCGAGAACAATGGGAGCATTTGTTAATGAACGAATATTTTCGACAGTGTCTTTCAGGTTCGGCACAAACCAGTCTGCGCTGGGCCAGAAACAGTCATCGGCGTTTCTGAATGTTACTCCGATAAGTTCCGGATTATTCATGGAAAAATAATCTTTCATCGCCTTATCGGGCTTATCTGTCAGGCCGAGGTCAAGAATCTCGACTTCAATACCCGCTTTTTGAGCACAAGCAGCGATATAATCCAGTCCTATCGGCGCAATTGGAGGTGACATTCTGTTTGTATTGACAAGAACAAGCATAATTTATTTGTATATGTGTTTTATAAAAAAAACAAGGGCTGATTTTAAAAACCAGCCCCTGATAAAATTATTTGTTTTACCTTGCAAATTAAAATTTGCAGGTCAGAGACAATGTGCCCCAATATTGGTCGCTGGGATTTACCGAGTCATCAAATGAGAATTGGTAAAATAATCCAGGTGTGAGGGAAACATTGCTGTTAATATCATAAGTCGTTGATGCGCCAAAAACAGCATTCGACCAATCATGGTCGGCAGGACCACGAAGTCCGCTTTTTACAGAACTGTTGCCGCCATCAGGTGCTACACCATCATTGAAGATAAATTCGGAATGAAGGTTTAATTTTCTGTCCACGCCAGTAATGGGGCATATATAGGGCATAGCATAATCAAGCATGAAAATATGGGCGAAGCCTGATGCCGTTCCGCATGAAGGTGAATTTGCTCCGACGATTGTGCCGCTGTTGACAGGCATTAATTTTACAAGGGCATATGATGGAACCAGGCCGTCAACACCCAAAAGTTTCGGGAATGACATAACTGCGTGCATTTCATGAAGGTCTATGCTTCCTGTAGTATGACTGCTCAAATCAGGGTAGTTATAGTACACATAAGCCAGTCTGTACATCATTTCATAAGGTTGTTCTTCAAAAGCCTTTCCTAAATAGTACAGAGAATAGTCCCAGCGTTCATTGAGTTCATATTCAGATGAGTTGGCTCTGTGTCCTTCGACGCTGAATCCCATACTTGCGGTTGGGCTGAACAAATCGAGAGTAGGGTGAATTGCGCTTTTGGATCCGAAAACGTTGAATCCTCTCCATACATATTTGGTTCCGTATGTAAGGTCCACCTTGGTTTGTATCTCAGGGGTCTGTGTGCCCAGAGTATCCTGTGCATAACTAAAGCTGATGCAAGCCAAAAGGATTACAGCGCTTAACAACATTGTTTTTTTCATAATTATCTCCTTTCAATCATATTAAATTTTTTTTCTATACTAATATCCATATTTGAATTTACGTTGTCAATAAAGAAATTTTACCATTTGCCTGTTTTTCTTGCTTCGGCTTTCGGATAATTTTTAAGTTCTTTTAGGTACTTATTCATTTCTTCCTGCGGCAGCTCGTAATCTGTTAATTTTCCAGATAGATAAGCATCATACCCTGTAAGGTCCATCAGTCCGTGGCCGCTGTAGCAGAACAGGATTACTTTCTCTTTTCTTTCCTGTTTTGCTTTTTGGGCTTCATCAATAACCGCGGCGATTGCCTGGCTGGTTTCTGGAGCCGGAATAAAGCCTTCGGTTCTTGCCCATGTTATTGCAGCTTCGTAGGATTTCAATTGATGATATGCTCTTGGTTCGAGCAGTCCTTCGACAATAGCCTGGCAAACCAGCGGCGCCATGCCGTGATAACGCAAACCGCCTGCATGAATTGGAGGCGGAACAAACGAATGTCCCAGAGAGTGCATTGCCAGAAGCGGTGTGGTACATGCTGTATCACCGAAATCATATACGAAAGGCGCGCGTGTCATTGTCGGGCACGCAGTCGGTTCCACAGGAACGATTTTAATATCATCGCCATTTATCTTATCGGCTACAAACGGGAATGATAGGCCTGCAAAATTGCTCCCGCCGCCTGCACAGCCGATTACAATATCAGGTTTTTCGTTAATCATTTTCAACTGTTTTTTAGCTTCGAGACCGATTATTGTCTGATGCAGAAGCACATGATTAAGCACGCTTCCGAGCGAATAACGTGTTTGACCTTTTGGATCAGTTACCGCTTGCTCGATGGCTTCGCTGATTGCGATTCCCAGACTTCCGGGCGTATTGGGCATGTCTTTCAGTATTTTTCGTCCGGCGTTTGTTTCCGGACTTGGACTTGCAACGCAATTTGCGCCCCATGTCTGCATCATCATTTTCCGGAACGGCTTCTGGTCAAAGCTTATTCTTACCATAAATACCTTGCATTCGAGTCCGATAATCTGACATGCAAATGCAAGTGCGCTTCCCCATTGACCTGCTCCTGTTTCGGTTGTTAATTTCTTGATGCCGAATTGCTTGTTGTACCACGCCTGTGCTACTGCGGTATTTGGCTTGTGGCTCCCGGGCGGGCTTGTACTTTCATCCTTATAATATATTCTGGCGGGCGTATCGAGATACTTTTCAAGGTATCTTGCCCTGCGAAGCGGCGCCGGTCTCCAGCGATACAGGATATTCAGGATTTCTTCCGGAATATCTATCCACCTTTGCTGGCTAACTTCCTGCTCGATTAGATTCATAGGGAAAACCGGTGCGAGCATGTCCGGTGAAACCGGCTTGCCGTCTGGTCCGAGCGGGGGCAGCAGAGGCGTAGGCAGGTCTGCCGCAAGGTTGTACCACTGACGTGGAATATCACTTTCATTCAACAAAATTTTAATTTGCTCCATATAAGCTCTCCTGATTATTTAAGTTTCACATATCCGCGATTTCCTTCGTAAACTGTAGAACTTAAATTAGTTAACAGTGTGGATATGCTATTGCAAAGATAAACATAAGTCAAGCATCGTATTTCTATGATTCGGCGTATCTTATGAAAAAAATCCACTCTTATTTTTGAAAAATTAGCTAATTTTTGCATGAAAAACTGTTAATATTGTGTTAAGTGCTTATCTGAGCGTATGTTACAAGCTTATAATATACATCAAAACACTGTTTTGGATTATCTATTTTAATAAATATTTCAAAATAAAATAATTTTAAAATTTCCATATTTTTTATGCCATAATTCCTGTGAATTTTGATTATTTTTTATCTGTAAACTAATTTGAACTGTTGTAAATTTTTTGGTACGATATTATCGTCTTTATATAAAGAAGGAGAAGGGGACAGATTTTTATAATGAAATGATAATTATTGAGACTGATAGAATAATAAATGAAAATAGTAAGCATTGGAATAAATCATAAAAGCGCACCGATAGACATTCGGGAAAAGATGTACTTCAGCACAGAGCAGACCTCTCAGGCTTTGTCTGAATTGAAGAAAAACTTCCCTGATGGGGAGTTTGTGCTTCTTTCGACATGCAATCGTGTGGAAATATACTGTGCCTGCAATCGTGCCGGCTGTGCTGAACATGAGCAGATCGCAAAATTTCTCGCTGATTTTCACAAGCTTGATTTGAATGACTTTCACGAGCTGTTGTATTTTTACAGCGATGAAGACGCCGTAAGGCACTTGCTTACCGTTGCCTGCGGTCTCGACAGCATGGTTCTCGGGGAAGCACAGGTGCTCGGGCAGGTCAAAGAAAGCTATAAACTTGCCTGTTCTGCCAAAAGCACAGGCAAAATCATAAACCGTCTTTTTCATTGTGCCTTTTTCACGGGTAAAAAAGTTCACTCCCGGACAGGTGTTTCCGATGGCAGAATCAGCGTTGCCGGTGTCGCAGTGGAACTTGCCAAAAAGCTCTTTTCCGAAATTGCAAAATCCAAAATCGTTGTCATTGGTGCCGGTGAGATGGGTGAGCTTCTCGTAAAGCATCTCCTTCATGCCGGATGCCCGGATATAACTGTCATTAACAGGTCTTTCGAACATGGAAAATTAATTGCCGAAAGAAGAGGTATTAAAGCGGCAAAATGGAGCGAACTGAATAAAAACATCATCAATGCCGACATTGTCGTTTCTTCGGTTTCTTCGCAGGAGCATCTTTTTGACAGGAAAAAAATTCAAAAAATAATGGACAAAAGGCGGGAAAAACCCCTTTTGATTATCGATATTTCCGTACCAAGGAATTTTGAACCGGACGTTGATGCAATTGAAAATGTACATCTGTACAGCATAGACGAGCTTTCCATTGTTGCAAAAGAAAATCTTAAAACACGCCAGGAAGATATTGCCCGGTGTATGCAGATTATCTCCAAAGAGACAAACGCCTTTATGGAATGGTTTAGTACTGTTGAAATAGGTCCTCTTATCGGACGTATGAAAGAACAGTTTGGGCAGATAAGCCGGAATGAACTCGAGCGTTTTTTTACAGGCGTCAGGCAGGAAGCGCCATGTAAAGAAGTCCTGGAGACTATGGTTGATCGAATAGTAAATAAGCTTCTGCATTGCGTAATAAGCAATGTGGAATCTGTTGCAAAAAATAATAGTCCCGGTGAGGCGGCCAGGCTTATTCATGACATCGTCTGCCAGGCACAGAAAATATCTTCTGAAGCAGATGAAAAGTCCAGGGTAAAATAAATTCTCTGTAATTCTGATTATAAATGTTCTGTATCTTTTCAACAGCATGGTGTTATTTTGAGCGAAACGAAGTACCCGGGCATCAGAATATAATAATGTGACATTTTTTTTATTATTTGTAAAAAATTTATTTGATTATTGTGACATCTATAAATACAATAAATAAGTCATACATGTATTTGAAATAATGTCCGGTCATTGAAAGGAGGCTACAAATGGCAAAGAAAAAAGCCGCAAGAGCACTTAAAGGCACATGGACACCAGGCGACCTCAAGCTGCTGAAAGAGAAGTTCCCGAATACTCCGACATCGGAAATAGCCGCTAAGCTCGGACGTCACTTAGATGCTGTAAAGAAAAAAGCGTCACGTATGGGACTTCGTAAGTCCAAAAAATACATGAAAGCACTCGGAAGAGTGTAACAAAAAAAGCTGTTTTCCATTTGTCAAATTCAAACAGGTTCGCGAATTTACAACCTTGGAGAAAAGTTTTATAAATTTATTTCTTAGAGCACAGCCTGGTTTCTTATAGGTTTTTTGTGTTTGGGGATTTTGGTCTGTCTTTAAAACTTTCTTCTGCTGTAAAAAAACTGTTTTACCGGCAATTCTTTCCTCTTTTCGTTTGGATTTTGCAGATTCCTTTTGGATTCTGTATTCTGTTCTTGACAATCCGGCGTTGTAAAGCTATGCTAATTTGCTCGTAGTTGTTGGATTTATTTAGAACCACAAACAAAAAGAGTCGTGTCGCGGGCATCTTGCCCGCGAAACATTATCAGGATGGCAATGCTGCATCTTAAAAATTCTTTTTGTTAGAGGCTCTTGGTTATTTTACAGAGGTCTTTTTGTTTTTTGAATCCGGAGGTAAGTTTGAGAGTTCTTTCGGGAATACAGCCGTCAGGCAAACTTCATATAGGTAATTTCTTCGGCGCAATGCGCCAGCATCTTGCGCTTCAGGCTCAGCACGAGAGTTTCTATTTTATCGCGGATTATCACGCTCTTACAAGCAATCCGAATCCGGCTGATGTTCCGGGCAACGTGCTCGATGTCGCTATGGATTATATTGCACTTGGTCTGGACACGGATAAAACGGTATTCTGGTGCCAATCCGACGTCCCTGAAGTAACGGAACTGACATGGCTGCTTTCCTGCATAACCCCGATGGGCCTTCTGCAGCGATGCACAAGCTATAAAGAAAAGGTTGCACAGGGTCTAAGCGCCAATCACGGCCTATTCGCCTATCCCGTTCTTCAGGCCGCTGATATTCTAATTTTCAACAGCAATCTCGTCCCCGTTGGAGCAGACCAGAAGCAGCATATTGAAGTTACGCGGGACATCGCAGGCTATTTTAACAACACTTTCGGCGAAACTTTTGTTTTTCCTGATGAGCATATTATCGAATCTGTGGCAGTTGTGCCGGGCATTGACGGCCGTAAAATGAGTAAAAGCTACGGCAATGCAATCGAGATTTTCGAGCCGCAGTCAAGCTTGAAGAAGAAGGTTATGAAAATCGTTACCGACTCTACGCCTGTGGATGAACCGAAAGACCCCCAAAAGTGCAATGTTTTCGCTTTATTGAAGCTGGTCGCCTCGCCTGATGAGCTTGCCCAGTGGGAAAAAAGGTATCGCGATGGCGGCATGGGTTACGGAGAAGCAAAGAAACGCCTCGCTGAATTATTGATTGAGTATTTTGAGCCTTACAGGCAGAAACGTGCCGAGCTTGCAAATAATAAGGACTACGTCAAAGAAGTCCTTGCAAAGGGCGCACAGCGCGCCAGGGCAATCGCTTCGCAGACGCTCGCGAAAGCCCGAAAAGCAATTGGCTTAAATTATAGGGAATCGTGAGTCGGGTCTCGAAAAACGAGTCACGAGCCACGAGAGACGAATTATATGTCCGATTATCGTGTAAATCTTGATATTTTCGCAGGTCCGCTGGATTTGCTTTTGTACCTTGTCCGCAAGGAAGAGGTCGATATTTATGATATTCCAATCGCCAAAATCACCGACCAGTACCTCCAGTACATCGAGATTCTCAAGAACCTCGATATCGATTTGGCGGGCGATTTCCTTGTAATGGCGGCGACTCTCATGCAGATAAAATCCGCTATGCTTCTGCCCAAAGCCGAGACTGACAAGCTCGGCGATGAGGATTTGAGTGACCCCCGCACGGAGCTTATCAGGCAGCTTCTCGAATATAAGAAATTCAAGGACGCCGCGAATATGCTGAATGCGGTTGCGGATGAGCATCTGGACAGGTTCAGTCGCCCTGACACGATTATAGAGCAGTTCAAGACCGAGCCGGAGCCGGAAGTTGACCTTGAGCAGGTAACCATATGGGACCTGCTGGAGGCTTTCGACTCGGTTTGCAAAGCCATCGGCAATCAGCCTGATATAAGCCAGATTAAGGATGATACACCCATCGACCTGTACCAGATTGAGATTCTTCATCGTCTCCAGACGGAAGGTCCCCAGGTATTCCAGCGTATTTTCGAGTCATGTGTGAAAGCTGCTTATGGCGATGTACGCAGACAGCGCGTCGTTATAGTAGCGCATTTTCTGGCGATTCTCGAATTGATACGTGAAAAATTAATCTGTCTTGAGCAGCCGATACCAGCTACGATTTATCTGCGTTCTTTGACAGATGAACCTGCCGAGCAGGCTGTACGCAATGCTATTTTCACGTCTGAAGCGGAGCGCGAGTCGAGAATGGAAACTCAGGACGAGGAATTTTCCGACCAGCCTGTGCCCATTGTTGCTGTTGATTCACAGGATCATGAGCAGGATACGAGCGATGAAATTTCAGAGCTTGATATGGAAGACGAAGAAGATTTGGAAATCAGGCATGAACTTTCGGAGATTGACGAGCCGCAGGAAACGTATGAGGTTAATGATGAGCAAAAGACGTTTTCGAGCGAAAAGTCACAAATCACAGATGATGAAACATCGCAAAAGCCGCCTATCGCAATCAGCGAGCTTCCCCCGCAAAAAACAGCAACCACAGACGAAGAAGTCAAAAAGCCAGGTTCATCCGTCTCTGGCGATGAATAAAATAAATGATGGGCTTGCCCGCCTGTGGCGGTGGGGTAGAATCCAACACTGCAATTCTGGCCCGCCCGGTCCTGCGAGGAAACGGCATTTCCCGGCGTGAAGGAGGTCTTGTGCGGACTCGGATTATTCTCAAATACCCATTTTTAAAACCACGAAGGCCTCGAAGAAAAGTAGGGTGCGATGAATCGCACCAATCTTTTTTATTTCTATTATTTCGACACAGATTTCGTTGATTTGCACAGATTTTTTTCCCGACAACGCGCAGAGATGCTAAGAAAAAATGTCATTGCGAAGCCCATAGGGCTCTGGCAATCTTTATTCTCATTTTATTAACCACGAAGCACACGAAGAAACTCGAAGGAAAAAATATAAATAACTCTTAGTGTCCCTTCGTGACCTCTGTGGTGAAGTTTTAAAATTGCCCGACCCGCCGTCGTGGTATATCTATATGCTGTTTATTTCGCATGTTCACTTGCCATAGAGCAAATAAGTATGTAATATCACTCGTGACATCACGATAATTAGTAAGGTGTCCCCCGATTACTCATTTTCTGTCGTGTGTTAGTTTCCTCTTTTTTTTGTTTCATTTGCCACTTGGGAGCACCTTTAAATTAGAATAAATAGGGACATTTAACGGTATTAGTCGTATCATTTTTCAAATAAGTTGTCATTTTCATCTTGTTGATGTCCTCTACCCAGCATTTTGAATTATTTCTCCTTTTTGAGCTTTTTTATGGCTTCAAGCTGTAAGATTACCTGTCTGTCACGAGGGCGGTTTAACGCTTTCTTCGCTTTAATTAAGGCATCGATATCCAAAACATGTATTTTTACTTTGCCAAGCTTCATAGTTCTGCTTGCCTGCTTTACCTGATTGTAATCACCAACTCCATCTATCAAGCTCAGACAATCCAGTTGCCCAATCTTCGTATCAAGATAAAGGTTCTTGAAATCGCGGCTTGTTTTTTCTGTCAGCTTCAGCTTTTGCCTGTTTGGCGTCATTCTG
>JAFGEF010000165.1 GCA_016931715.1 Sedimentisphaerales bacterium | reverse complement strand
GCTTATAACCAGGAGATGCTCGAAGAGGCGGTGAAACATTTCGGCCTCTTTGATTTCTTTGATAATATCGTTGGCCTGTCCGATTTTTACGCGAAAAGCAAACTCGAAAACGGCAGAAACCTTATCAAAAAACTGGCTCTGGATGTCGGCAGTATTTTACTTATCGGCGACACTACGCATGATTATGAAGTCGCAAAGCAAATCGGCGCCGACTGCGTCCTTATCGATGACGGCCACCAGGAACGAAAAAGGCTTAAAGCAACAGATGCTCTTGTTGTAAATACTATAACGGATATACCTTCAATTGTCACTGATTTTTCTTGACTTTGTGCTGTCAAATATGGTATAAAAGATTTGGGCATAAATAATTAGGACATTACAGTTTAATGGATTATTTAAGACAGCCTTTTGTTGAAAGGATGGGTGATGTCATTCTTTTACTAAGGCTTAGGCAAGCAAAAGAAAATATTTTAAGTTAGAAAGCTATGCAATCTGCAAAAACATCCTGAAAATCGGGACTGTTCGCAAGCTCGATGTATTGGATTTTTTGTGCTAAAAGGCTGGCTTTGCGTCGGTTTTCCGTACTCAGGAGCATCATTTGCGATCCTGAAGCAGCGGCGTTGCCTATGAATTGTATCTTCCCGGATTCAATCGCCGGAAGGAGACCTATTTTTAGTGCGCTATGGCTGCGAATATAGTTTCCAAATGCGCCCGCAAGCAAAACATGCTGAATGTCACAGGGCTGAATATTAAATTGTTTCAGCAATAATCTAATCCCTGCCTGAACAGCGGCTTTTGCCAATTGTATCTGCCGAATATCGCTTTGGCTTATATAAACTTTCTCTGTGAGAAAAAAAGCCAATTCTCCATTGTGCTGCCTCAAACGCTTATTGATTTCAGCAGGAAGCTTCTTGCGCAATGTTTCTAAATCGGCAAATCTTCCTGACTTTTCGAGAATTCCAAGTTCGAGCATAACAGCAGCGGTGTCTATCAGTCCTGAGCCGCATATAGAGCGAGCCTGGCTGTTTCCTATTACATTGATATCGATATCGTCTTTATTGATTATTACAGCCTCGATAGCTCCCACAGTCGCCCTGCTGCCGCACTTAATACGTGCTCCCTCAAATGCCGGTCCTGCGGCACAGCTTGCAGCGTAAAGCCTATCTTTTGTACCAAGGACAATTTCACCGTTTGTACCTATATCGATTATCAGCGTTATCTGATCAGCAGAATTGATGTCTGCCGCGAGTGCGACTGCGATAGTATCAGACCCGACAAAACCAGCTATATTTTCCGCGGTATGAACGTTGCCGGCAGGATTGATTGTCAAACCCATTTTATCCGCAGGTAAATCGCAAGATTCAAGCGAATAAGCATGATATGGAGACAATCCAAGCTGAGCTATCGGAAAACCAAGAAATATATGGCTCATAGCAGTATTACCGACCGCACATAGTTCATATATTGAGTCACTATTTACAGAGCTTTTCCCGCACAGCTTGCCTATCAGGTTATTTATGCAATCAATTATGGTTTTTTGCAATATTTGCAGCTTTTTATCGGATTCTGCAAAAGTAATCCTGCTTATTACGTCGTCACCATATTGTGACTGCGGATTTAATGCCGCTTCTGTCGCAATAATCTCGCCTTCTGCCATGTCTATTAACTTGACAACGACCGTAGTTGTGCCAATATCAACTGCTGCGCCATAAATATCTCTTTTTCCGGTTGTTTTGCGATATTTCTCACAAATATCAGAATGTTCTTTTTTGCCGGCAATTCCATGCTCCAGTATTTTCGGCTCGAAATATCTCGATTCCGGTGGTATTGTTACTATAAGATCGCTGTGAATTTTGTACTGGCACGCTAATACTTTCCTTCTATCCGGGCCTATATACACACAGCATTTTTTACAAATACCCTTTCCGCCGCAAGAAGCATTAATTATAATTCCAGCCTGACCGGCAGCTTCTAAAAGCGCAGCATCTTCGTGAATGAAAATCTGCTTGTTTTCAGGCTCGAAGATGATTTTGAAATGATTCATTTGATATATTGTGCAAATACCAGAATAAAAGCATATTTAGCAACCCTTATATATGGGACTAAATGCCTTATCCTGGTAAAATCACACAAAACAAAATTTTCAGCTTATTTTATGCCGAATTTTCCACTTGGCACGCCTTTTCTTGCTGCCAATTTTGCGTCTGCGTCTTGATTTCGCCATCAATTACTCCAAATATACAAAAAAAAACATTATAACAAAAAACTTTCGTGATTTAAGAATATATGATATTATATTCTGAAAGAAAAGAAAAAAATATAAAATTTAACAATGCTTTATTAGAGATAACATGTAATTTTGTTTTTTACAAGGTATTTTTGGGGAGAAAAAAATGATTCAATGCAAAGATTGCGAGTTTTGTACGCTCGACCAGAATGGCAGAAGAAGCTTTAATTGCGACCCTTTTACCAATATAAAAGAGCCGGAATGTATTGCAAAATGGCAGCTCATTCGACTGGATATGCTTCTGGCCAGTTATCAGGGGATGCTTATGTGGTATAAAAAGCTTGCCCCTCTTCAGGATAAGTTATTTAAATTCATGCAGAGAGAAATTGAAGACATCGATGAAGCTGATAACTGGAAGGTCGATGAAGAAGGACCAGAAGATGACAACCTGCCTTGAAAAAGTTACATTTTTTTTAAAAAAATGTGCTTTTTTTGTTTATTTTCAATAAATTTGCAATAAATCCGATACAGATGCCGTCTTTATTTGTGTAAAAGTATATATGAGTGATTATGTAGTGAAGCTACCGGGCATCTGTTTGCTTTAGGCTTGCTTTTTCGGTCTGAATAAAAACATGCCGGAATGAGAAAAAGCCGCTGCTGTTTTGGGTTAAGCAACATGCAATGAATGGATTTAATTTTGTAAAGTCTTTGTTTTTAAGGACTTAAAGAAGTATCAACCGGTTTTTCCTGTAATCACTTAATATGGATTTAAATGATGACTTAGCCCAAATAATAAACGGCTGTAAAAACGGCGAATCTCAGAGCTTTGCAAAAGTGATTGACATGTATTCCAGCCGGTGTTATGGTTATTTTTACCGGCTTACAGGAAATACTGACGTCAGTGATGAGCTTCTTTCAGAGCTATTTGTCAAATTAGTCGAGAAAATTAATACTTACAAGGGCGGCTCTTTTGAAAGCTGGCTGTTTCGGGTTGCGTCAAATATTTTTCACGATTACTTAAGAGGCAAACATCGGCAGAAAAAGGCCATAGACATCCGGACAGTTGAAGCTGAATCGCAAATTATAGAAAATAAAAAATCTGATAGTGAGCAAATTGATAAATTACAGATACAATTGTTAAGACTTGACGAAGATACAAGAGAATTGATGATGCTGCGTTTTTATTCAGAATTAAGTTTCAAGGAAATCGCCGAAATGCGGTCGGAGCCGATTGGTACAACATTAGCCAAGCTGCACCGGGGACTAAAAAAGCTGAAAGAATCTATGGAAAGCTAATCTTATGGACTCAAAAAAAGAAAACCTGCGGGAACTGATTGAAAAATTCATGGACCCCAAAAATACTCGCATATACCTCGAAGATATCGAGGCAGGCGAGCGGATTCTGCGCCAGCACCCTGCTCCCCGGCCGGATGATATGCTTATCGCGAATATTAAAGCAAATATAGCTCTGCATAAATTGCCTCAAAGAACCGTCACTTTCAGGAAAAGAGTCTATGAAGCTATTGCTGTCGCTGCTTCTCTTATCATTATCGCAACGATAAGCTTACGCTCGCTTTATGATACCCCTCAACATCATGGACCGACTGATAGAGGCTCCTTATTACAAGTAGGTTGGTGGAATAACGAAGATGAAACTCATGTTCAGATTCTTAATGAAGTTAGAGATATTTATACACAACTCGAACAAATAGAAACAACAGATGATAATTATGATGCTCTTGTACTCGATGAGTATAAAAAACAAATCATTGACTTAGAAAACCGTATTATTGAATTCGAGTCATCAGAGAATAATTATGCTGGCACCGGAATACTTGATGAGATCGAAAATCAGATAAATGAGCTTGGCGGTAGTTTTTGGCAAGATGACTATAGCAATACCGATGCTTTTGAGATATAATAATATAGCTGAATCAAATTTACAGTGGTTTCTGGAAAGGTAAAAAAGATGGAGTTAAATAACAGAATCACTTTGTATATGGCATTATTAGTCATAATAGGCACTGTTCTTCTGCCCTGCGCTATCGCGCAAAATGGTGGACGAGGTTCTCGAGATGGAGGTTCACGAGGCGGAGACAGAGGAGACATGATGGGCGGAGGTGGACGAGGTGGAGACAGAGGAGACATGATGGGCGGAGGTGGACGAGGTGGAGACAGAGGAGACATTCGCGGTGGAGGCCGGGGAGGTTTACCATTTCAGGATGAGATTTTAACGGATGCCCAGATAGACCGTATCATAAAAATGTACAGCATGATGCACAGTCCCCAGGATGTAAAAACGCTGCAAGACCAGCGAAAAATCATGAGCAAAGAACAATTCACCATGACATTGAGAGGGACGGCATTTTTTGAATATAGAAATGTAATGATGGAAGAAGAAGAATATTTAACTTCTCTTAAATGGGTTGAAAAATTCACACCTGATGAAGCAAAAGGCATAAGAGAACTAAGAGATGAAAACTATGACCTATACAAGAGAAGACTTGATTCACTTAGAGAAAAATATCGATCACTCATGAACAGACCGAGAACATCGGATGAGTTGATGCACGTACTTGTAAGCGACCTGCAACTTGAACTTAAGGAAAGAGATCTCACCAGGCAATACTGGATGGCAACAGACCCAGTGAAAAAGGAAAGTATATCAACAGACTTAAAAGATGTTTTACATAAAAGGTACGATCTTATAGTAAAACAAAAAGAGATACAGTACACAGATTTTCAAAATCAGCTTAAAAGATTACAGGAAAGTGTCGATACACAATTAAAAGACATTAATACTTGGAAGGGTGAGGATTTCAAAGAAAATGAAATAAATCAAAGATATCTAAATTTAACTACAATGCCTGCAACTCCTTTTCGGCGAAGTCCTTTTGGCGGCCAAGGCAGACCTTTCTTCATCCCACCATATCCGATGACCGGCACAAATACAATGCCCGAACCAAATTCAATGCAGAAATAAAATTCAAATCCCGCTCCATAGCGGGATTTTTTATAGCCTGTTTTTCATTTGCTCGGCTTTTGTTGCCTTTTTAAGAGTTCTCTTTTCCTTGAGAGTGAGACTGTGAATACCTGATTTGTGCACTTTGTCCAAAATTCTGTCTAATTCAATGTGCAAATTGCGCTGTTCTGAAATTTTCTTTTCCCATCTTCCTGCACTGTATTTAAATTTCATCCTTTCGCGCCAAGAGTCCGAAAGCACATAAATTGCACCTGCCGCCATTCCAGCCAGATGAGCAACCTCGCCACCCTGATTAACTCCGGCAAAAAGTGTCATTAAGCTGACAGCAGCAAGAATTACCGCTAAAATCCATAAATGTATTGGAAAAACAAACATTACCAAAACAATTGAATGCGGAAATAAAATTGCTCCGGCCGCAAGCATGCCGAGTATAGATCCCGATGAGCCAACAAGTGATGCACTGCGAAGTACGCCTGACAACGCTAACATCGGATACAACAATCCCCCCATAGCGCCGCACAGTAAGTAGAAAAACAGGAATTTTCTACCACCCCATATTCCTTCAAGCATCGGTCCGAAGAAAAAAAGAACAAGCATATTAAAAAATATATGACCAATCCCGCTTCTGTCATGTAAGAACTGATAAGTAATTACTCTCCAAAGCTGCAAAGACATTTGAGTGGTTTCCGGCCAAACAGAAAACCATTTATAAAAAAAGTCTCCCGTCGGCTTACTTATATATGAAGGAATGAATACCGCAATATTGATTAGCAGCAGCCATTTCACTACAGTGGTAATCCGCGGCAGGTTCATCTGAGGTGAATATCGAAACTGCGACTTAAAATCTTCCTGTGTATAATCTCTGTCGTATAATCCCATAAAAATACTTCACAATAAATTTTTAAAATAAATTCATTACAATTATATCATAATATCACGCAAAATGTTCATTTTAATACTGCCGAATCAAGATTAATTCATTTCACTTTTCGGCCTGTGTTTCCATCGTCGATGAAGCCACCAGTATTGAGTCGGGTCTTCCCTGATAAACTCTTCTATCGCTTTTGTATATTCAGCGGTAATCCACTCAAGCGGGTTGTCTTTATCTGCCCATTCTTCAGGCGCTATTATGCGATTCACTTTCACTTCAAACTTGAAAATATTGCCTATTCTCCTGCTGCACCCTACTACTATCGGTACATTGGCTGTAATGGCAATCAAACCTATACTCTTGTATGTGCTTGCCTTTCTTCCGAAGAAATCAACAAATATCCCTTTTCTTCCGGCATCCTGGTCGGCAATAAAACACAATGTAGCGCCGCTCGAAAGTATTTCTTCCATATATTTCGCGGCACCCTTTTTATCAAGTATCTTCTGCCCGAAACGCTGGCGAACACCATATAAATAATTACTGATAAACTTATTATCCAGCGGTCTTGCTATGCTATAGATATTGAATCCGAATAATCCCAAGATATATCCGATTATTTCAAAATTACCGTAATGAGCAGTCAGGATGATTAAGCCCCGCTTTTCCTGCATTAACCATTTCGTCCTTTCCGCGTTTATGAACTTAGCGTACTGGGACCAGTTATTTTTCTTTGTAAGGCGGGGAGTAAATAATACATCCATGGACAGCATTGCAAGCTGCTCAAAACTGCGCCGGCCTGTTTCATGAATCCATTTCTCGCTCTTTTCCGGAAAACTTGCCCTGAGATTATCCAGCGCCCTTTTTCTGCCCCGTTTATAATATTTCCATAACAATCGGCCAAGGAAACATGCGGTATTCAGATTTGTTTTAATATCAAAAAAAGAAAGAAAAACCACTACTATTCTCAATATTAAATAACCAAGCCAGTCCAGGATAAGACTGTGTTTTTTCTTCTTTTTTTTCTTTTTATCAGATTCAGCCATAGGCCGTGATTTTAGACTTAAAATCAGTAATGTCAAGTTTTTATAGAATCTATCATGGTAACTTTATATGACCAGCGTGTGCAATTTCTCTTTTTTTCAAAATTATCAACGAATTTCAATTGGGAAAATTTTCCCTTGACTCTACCCCTTAAAATATGGTA
Source organism: Sedimentisphaerales bacterium (assembly GCA_016931715.1). GTDB lineage: Bacteria > Planctomycetota > Phycisphaerae > Sedimentisphaerales > Anaerobacaceae > JAFGPS01. The sequence continues at coordinate 1,368 of JAFGEF010000165.1, read as the reverse complement.
ATAATATATATAGATTATAGTAGTGTATCCTTCATATGTTTTCAAGGAATGTACTATGTTTTTATGTTTTATCCAATTCAAATTGATGAAACTATGTCCTGTGGCCTTTGGGATGACAAAAGACCTCACATCTATTACTATTTATTCATATTATTTAGCTTTGTCATCCGAATCATCTTTACAATTTTAATAACTGAATTCAGTAAAACATTAACAATTTGCTCTTTTTTCTTGTATCGAAATTGATATATCGAAATATATCAATTGTTGTTTTTCATTTTGAAGGAGGTTTGTTATGTGTAAGAAATTGATTTATTTTTCCTTTATTGTTTTATTATTGAGCGTTACAAGCTCATCAATTGCTGATGTTGACATTGTAGCATATTATGGCATGGATGAAGGAAGCGGCACTACTGTTGCCGATGGTTCCGGTAATGGCTATAACGGTACTAATAATGGAACCCCGACTTGGGTAGATGGCCCGGATGGATTTGGTACTGCATTAAGATTCGTCGGCGCAACTGGTGGGGTGGAATGCGGAACTTTTGATCCCGCAGTCGAAGGTAAAGTTAGCCTCGCTTGCTGGGCTTATTTTGAAGGCCCAGGCGGAGATGGCTATCAGGGATTTATATGCAAAAATGGGCCTGGTCAGACATTTATGACTGAGTTGAATGGTACTAGCGGTTACCTTTATTGGAATTCTTCAGGGACAGATGCTTATGACTTAATGATACTTCCTACCGATAGGTGGGTGCATATAGCGATTGTACATGACAATGCAAGTGGAACCACTGAGGTTTATGCCAACGGAGTACTCCAAATAACCTCCACTGCTACATGGGCTGGTAACAGTCCCGATGCTGCGGTTAGATTCGGTGCCACTGGTGCTGGATATAATTTCTTCAATGGTGTTATTGATGAAGTATATTTCTTCAGTTCACTGTTAACGGCTGAAGAAGTAGTCGCAGTGATGAATGGTGAATATGGACCAAATGCATCTCCTTCTGGTAAAGCTAAAAATCCTCAACCAGAAAACAATGATCCTGATGTGGAAAATGGTGCGATCCTTAGCTGGACATCCGGAGCATTTGCTGATACTCATAATGTGTTTATCGGTACAGATTTCAACGATGTTAATGACGCAACTATTGCCAGTCATGACAATGTCACGTTGACTGAAGGTCTGGATGTAAATAACTTTGATCCGAGCACTCTCGAATATGGTATAACCTATTACTGGAGAGTCGATGAAGTCAACGCTCCATCAAATCCGGGAACATTTACTGGTACCGTCTGGAGCTTTACAGTCGAACCTTATGTCTATAATATTCTCGCAGAGAATATAACTGCAACAGCAATAAGCAGCAT
>JAFGEF010000164.1 GCA_016931715.1 Sedimentisphaerales bacterium | reverse complement strand
GATGATACAAGACTGGGTCTGGCCGCTCATGGGTGTGTTGGCAGTTGCGGCTCTTATAATTACTGCCGCTGCGTTTATGCTCACAGGCGAGAAGAAAGCCCGCGTTGCAAAAGAAAAGAAGGTCAAGAAAGAGAAACCGCCGAAAGTCAAAAAAGAAAAACCGGTAAAAGTCAAAAAGGAAAAACCGCCGAAACCGGCTAAAAAGAAAAAGTAATATTTCACCACGAAGAAAAGAAGAGACACGAAGTTTTTGAATTTAAAAATATCTTCGAGACTCTTCGTGTTCTCCGTGGTAAGCAGTCATAGCATGAGACAATTACTTATTCTTCTTTTCCTGTTTCAGTTTCCGTTTTTCTTTCAGGCTAAGCGTTGCTTTTTTCTTCTGTTCTTTTCGACCTTTATCCTTGGCGCCCATAATTGTTACTCCTTTACTTAAAATTTTAATATGAATATTTTTTTTGTAATTATACGAACTTGCAAAATAAAATCAACCCCTTACTTATCAAAAGACTAATCAAGCCCGAGGTCTCAGAGTTTGTCATTGCGAACGAAGTGCGGCAATCTTCTTTTTTTCACCACCGAGAACTCGAAGAACCACGAAGAAAATACTAACCTAAAGACCAACGACTAAAGACTAATTAAAGACACAGATCAACAGGATTCACACTGATTTATATTTTTATTGCGATATAAATATTAGTAAGGCGTTTCCAGATTAATAAACGTCCATGTTTAAATTCAGGCAGTTAAAGACTTTTTCCGTGACTTTGGATAACGAATCATAATATATACGTTTCCTAAAAGCCATAATGCCGAACATGATAATAACGCTAAAGGCTTTTTAGTATCACCTCTCTCCAATACATACCTTTCGGAATTCGTGTCTTTATAACCGACAACTCTCGCTCCGGCAGGATATTTTTGCACATACTTTTCTTCATCGCTTGATGACATTTTATTAAATACCCAAATTGTTATTGGGAAATCTCCGTATTTTACATTTGATATCCTGATTTTCTTATTATTTGATAAATCAGTCGCTATAATCTCAAGTAATGTATGATAGTCTCCGCCGGGATGAGAAATAACTATTCTGCTCGATAATATTTCAAGGTCACGAGCTTCCCATGATTGCGATTTTATGGCGTTGCGTAATTCAATAGGTGCTGTAATACAGAAAAAGATCGCTGCCGCAAATATAAATAATAGCAGCCAGCCTGTTATTTGTTTATAAAAGGATTTCATATTTTCCAAACCACAATAACAATTGTACCGTACCCCTTTGATTCTCCTCCGTTTCGTTTTTTCCTATTCATACCCTGTAGAAGTTGAACTCGAACTAGAACTCGAAGATGAACTCGAACTAGAACTTGAAGAGCTACCAACTAAATTCACAGCTTTCATCAATGCAGAAACTACTGAGTAATCTGGGCATTGTGGAAATCTGTTGTTAGGATTTGAAGCCGTATCTCTCATAAATGTTTGAAGACGTTCATCTTCCCAGAATTCTCGAATTGATGGATGATCCTTAATAAAAGTTTCTCGATCTTCCAATGATGATGCAGGTATCAAGTTGATTTCAATTATTTGCCATGCATCGGAGTGAAGCTGTAGATATGAATAAAATTTATCAAAACATAATTGAAATATTAAAAGCTTAGCAAGGTAAAAAAACTGATTTTCCTCATTTATTACAATAGGATCACCTGAATAATTGTAACGCAAAGGTTCATTTAAAATATTAGATCGTCTTACAACTTCTTGGAGAAAGTAAAAACAGTTAACAAAACGTTTAATTTTTCGTGGATTACATTCCATACTTAATTCAAGAATTCTCCAAATATCATCAGTATAATTTGCTGTCTTAACAACTCTTATACATTCTTTGAGTTTATGAAAAGAAACTTGAGGTATAAAGAATGGAACTTGGATTATCTTATCGATATAATCGCGACCAGACATTTTTAAATTATTTCCATATCGAGAGTTTATTCCTTGTTCAACTACATATGGATCCATACCTAAAACAAATATAGAATGCGAGTTTCCAATGAATAATTTTAATGATTCAAGAACTGTAACCGCATTTTCTGGTAGACAACGATCTAAATCATCTATGAATACTACTAGCCTCCCCCCATTACTGTAGTTATTTATGACTTCCTCGAAATCTTCTTCAAATTGATTAATATGACGATAATACAATTCATCTTGATTTGATATTATGTCTTTCAATTGTTCTATATTTTCAGCAGTTAATACGCCGGCAGTTAATTTTGCTATGCTTTGTTTAAGAACATACCAACCTGTTGTTTTTGCAAGATTTACTGCCTTTTGCTTTATATCATCTCTTGTTTCGGACTCTTTTATTCTATATAGGATAGTTTGGATTAGAGCACTCCACAGAGACTCCTGCCTATCATACTTCCAAGGATTAAACCAAATTGTTCTAATATCTTGATCACCTTCAATTTGCTCCTTTATCATCTTCATAAGACTTGTTTTACCTGTACCCCATTTCCCAAATATCCCAATACAAAATGGCAGTGAAGAAGTTTCTCTAATACTATCTGCTATTAATCTTGCATAGTTATCGTGACCATATTTGTCATCGTCAGTATGTGCGATTGGATTATCTGTGAGCATTCTCATACTTTCACCTCAATTTTTTTGTTTCCGAGAATATTTACATACATTTCAAACAAGACTTATAATTATTATATTTTACTTTATCTTGTATAGTTTCTTTTTATTTCTAATTCTTTTTCAATCGGCTAAATTATGGGAGTGGAATTACACACGCTCTCGGCTAATTTCGCCGATTCCGTATAGGATTTTACCACATAAGTCGCGAAGGTTCACTAAGTTTTTTAATATATATCTCTGTGTTCTCTGTGAACTCTGCGGCTAAATAATATTTATAACAGCTACATATTCTATCTCCTATTTCTTAAATAGCAACAAAATAGTTTTTTTGCGTCCCTGCTCCTTGGTGGGATAATAATTCTTTTTATTATTTCAGCCACTTCAGGGCACAGAGTTCACAGAGATATAAATTCAAATTCTTGCTATCAGTGTTAATCCTGCGTTAATCCGTGTCAGATAAATCCGTGTTAATCCTGTGTGAATCAGTGTCTAATAAAAACAGTGTCAATCAGTGTCTTTAATTAGTCGTTAGTCGTTTGTCGTTAGTCGTTTGTTTTTTCTTCGTTCTTCTTCGCGTTCTCAGTGGTGAAATATATTAATCTGCGTCAATCTGCGAAATCTGCGGATAGAAATTAGTTAATAGTCGCTGGTCGATAGTCGTTAGTCTTTGCGGCTGTATTTCTCTTGACTTTGAAGTGAAATAGTTTGATAATTAGTATATAGTAAATAGTATTTAGTATATAGTGAACATGTAAAAAAAAGTGAAATTTTTGAAATCTGTATTTGAAAGAAAAATGTGAAACAAAGCCAATTTGTTAGGGTATAGGGTATAGCAGATAGGGTATATAAACAGCATTCCCTTGGGGAAACCTTACGGCGGGGCTGAAGTCCGTCCTACAATCTCTAAACCCTATACTCTGTACCCTAAACCCTAATGTGTAAAAACAAAGCCAAATTGCCAGGCGGTGTCTGGAAAACTAATTTCTTAATCCTAAATCCTAAACGCTGATTTGAAAAACAAAGCCAAATTAATCAAGAATACAGGACACTGGACACAGAATACAGATTGTAAAACAAAGCCAATTTCAAAATAGGCAAAATAGCATAAGTGTTTATTGCGTAAGCATTTATGTTAATTATATGGAGTTTTTAGCGAGTCCGGCAGCTTCAATTCAGTTACAGCGAACAGGTCTTATTTCAAGCCAAGTGCATCTGCCATTGAGTAGAGTGCCGGCTTTTGGCTGACGAGCCACTTTGCGGCTCGCAAAGCGCCGCGAATTAACGTATCCCTGCTGTGGGCGGTATGATTGAATGTAAAAGACTCGCCAAGGCAGCTAAAAATAACGGAATGTATGCCTGTAATATCGCCTGCGCGGATAGCGTGCATGCCTATTTCGCCCTTTTTACGCAGTGCGTCTTTGCCTGCCCTGCCGTGAATGAGGCAATCCGGGAAATCTCTGCCTGTCTCGGTGCAGATATTTTCAGCAATGGTAAGTGCGCTGCCGCTCGGGGCGTCCTTTTTAAAGCGGTGATGCTGCTCGATTATCTCGATATCGTAATCTTCGCCCAGCATAGAAGCGGCTTTGCCAGCCAGTGCGAATAAGACGTTCATGCCAACGCTCATATTTGTAGCATAGAGAATCGGTATCGTTTTTGAAGCTTTTTTTAGCTTTTCCTTCTGCTCGACGCTTAGTCCGGTCGTACCTGAAACCAGAGAAATGCCGCTTTTTACGCAGAAATCAACGGTTTTTGCAATAGCATCAGGCGATGAAAAATCAACTGCGACATCTGCGTGTACAGGCTGAAAAGCATCTGTTATCATTACACCAAGCCGGCCTGATGCGGCGTTCAGACCTGCATCTTTGCCTAAATCAGGATGACCTGGCATTTCCACTGCCCCGATAATATCAAACTCGCCAGTCTCGGCAGCGAGGGAAATAAAGCGTTTTCCCATCCTGCCGGCGGCTCCTACGATTATAACTTTTGTCTTCATTTTACAGACCTCAAATACCTAAAAAATTTGCTTAAACAGAAATATAGCCCTGAAATTTGACAAATGCAAAAAATTTTTGTTGAAATATCTCATAAATTTTGTAAAATCTTGTGTTTTAGATATTTTAAGGCAAATAATTATGAAAAAAGATATACATCCAAAATACGAAAAAGTAGTTGTGCACTGCGGCTGCGGCAGTACTTTCGAGACTCGCAGTACGTCAACTGAAATCCATGCCGAAATTTGCTCGATGTGCCATCCGTTCTATACCGGCAAGCAGAAATTTGTTGATACCGCCGGAAGAATTGAGAGATTCCAGAAGAAATACGGCACAAATTATACGAAAAAAGACGCAAAAGAGAAGAAAAAATAGCTGATCTTTTATGAAATTAAACGCCCTTCAGTTCCTGAAAAATCAGGATGAAGGGTTTGTTTTTAAACAGAGATTTTGCAGCAGAATATCGAAGCTGTAATCCTGCTTCTTAAAAAAATATTTTCCATTCTGAATATTTAACAAACTGTAAATATGAGCGAATCAAAAGACAACATACTTGCTAAACTTGACGAAATTGATAATCGGTACAGCGAAATCGAGGCACAAATTTCCACACCTGAAATTGCAGGTGATTCATTAAAGCTCGTCGCCCTATCCAAGGAACAGGGCAAATCAAAGGCAGTTGTCTCCAAGTACCGTGAATACAAGAAATTAACGTCACAAATCGCCGAGTCTCAGCAAATATTATCCGACACATCTGCGGATGAAGACCTTAAAAACCTTGCAGAGGAGGAAGTAAAACAGCTCGAAGCAAAAAGCAATAGCCTTCTCGAAGATATAACCAGCACTCTTGTTATGGCTGACGATATGAGCATCGATTCTGTAATAATGGAAATCCGTGCCGGTACAGGAGGTGATGAAGCCGCACTATTCGCCCGCGATTTGTACAACATGTACACAAAATATGCTGAAACACGCAGGTGGAAAATCGAATCGCTGGATTTCAGCGCGACAGAAAAGAGCGGCTTTCGTGAAGTGATTTTCAGCATAAAGGGAACCGGGGTATGGTCCGAGCTGGGTTACGAGGGCGGCGGACACAGGGTACAGAGAGTTCCGGAAACTGAAGCGCAGGGCAGAATTCATACTTCAGCCGCGACGGTAGCAGTACTTCCTGAGCCGGAAGAAGTAGATATCCAGATAAATCCGAATGATGTCATTGAGCACGTCAGTCGTGCAGGCGGACCCGGCGGGCAAAATGTCAACAAAGTCAGCAGTGCAATAAGGCTCGAACATATCCCAACGGGAATTACAGTCAATATGCGTGAGGAGAAAAGTCAGCATAAGAATCGCGCCAAGGCGTGGCGAATTTTGAAAGGCCGAATTTATGAGCTTTACCAGAGTCAGAAAACAGCAGAACGTGATTCTCAGCGTAAAATCATGATCGGCTCTGGTGACAGGTCTCAGAAAATCAGGACATATAACTTCCCGCAAAACCGCGTGACAGACCACAGAATTAATTTGTCACTATATAATCTCGACCGGATAATCGCAGGAAATATGGAAGAGCTTATCGCCGCACTGAAAAATTACGACAGAGAACAAAGACTGAAGAACCTGTAAAATCCTAAACTCAGGGTCTTTAATCTTGTGGATGGAGTCTTTAATGATAATTATTGTTACCGGGATGGTTGGTATTGACAAGAAGAGCTACCTGCAAAAGGTCTGCCAAATCGCAGGAAAGAAAAACAAAGACGTTCTGCTGTGCAATGTAGGTAACAGAATGTACGCGGAAGCGCCGGATATCCCGCCCGGTAAAATTTTAGATATACCTCTGAAAAGACTCCACCTGCTGCGGCGAAGCGTTTTCAAAGATATTATCGCACAATCGAAACAATCTCAAAACGTAATAGTCAATACACACGCAACTTTCCGCTGGCGTCACGGCCTGTTCCCCGCGGTGGACTTCGACCAGATGCGAGAGCTTAACGCGGATATGTATATATGCCTTATTGACGGCGTTACCGCACTTCATGCGAGACTCGAAGCGGAACATTCGGTAGAGCATACACTAAAAGATTTAATTGTGTGGCGGGAAGAAGAAATTATCAGCACTGAAATGCTCTGCAAAGGAATTAACGACAAGGTTCCTTTTTACTGCCTCGCACGAGGAATAGACAACGAAACTACGGAAACTTTTTACAGGCTGATTTTCGAAAAAGATATTAAAAGAGCGTACCTGAGCTTTCCCATGACGGCAGTCAGTGACATGGAAGATGTAAAAAAAGAAATTAATACGTTTCGCAAATCAATGAAGCGATATTTTACCTGCTTCGATCCCGGCGATCTCGAAGAATCTCATCTTCCCCAAAAAGCCAAAGAATCGCAGGCAGCGGGATTGGATTATATTGAGACGGAAACTCATGGACATAAGATTCGTCTCGACACGCAACAAGTCATGCAGATAGAACGTGACATAAACAGTCAGACCTACGCCAGAGATTTTCTGCTGATTGACCAGTCGGATATGATAATCAGCTTCATTCCGAGTTTTGCCGATGGAAAAGCGGCGATATCCAGCGGCGTGGAAAGAGAGCTGCAGCACGCTCACGAAGCGGCGAAAGATGTATATGTTATCTGGACAGCTAAGCAGGCACCATCGGTATTTATCACTCAAACTGCGACTAAAGTCTTTACTTCAATTAACGAAGCTATAAAACATTTTTCAAAGGAATTTTCATGATTAAGCCGAGAGTAGTTGAGACAGATACGGGAATTCAGGGATTCGATGTCGAAATTTTTGACCAGTTGGCAAGAAGGCTGCGTGACAAAGGCTGGCAGGAAACAGACATGATTATAAAAACTGGAATCAATGCAGGCATGGCCCTGGAAATCGGTTCCGGCCCGGGTTATGTGGGACTCGAATGGCTCAAAAAAACAGATGGAACACAATTAAAGGGACTGGATATAAGTCACGATATGGTTAAGGTTGCAAAAAAGAATACTAAAGAGTATGGTTTTGATAAAAGAGTCGAGTATGTCATAAGCAGCGCAGATAAAATCCCCTTTAGAGATAATACGTTCGATGGTGTTTTCTCTACAAGCTCATTGCACGAATGGTCCAGACCTGAAGATGTTTTTAATGAGATATATCGCGTTTTAAAACCTTCGGGAAAGTTTTGCATCTGCGACCTTCGCAGGGACATGAATCCGTTTATCAAATTCCTTTTGAAGCTTTTTATTAAACCCAAAGAAATAAAACCAGGATTTATAACTTCGATAAATGCTTCATACACCGCTTCAGAGATAAAACAAATACTTCTTAAAACAAATATAAAATCATTCAATATCAAAAGTGATCCGATGGGATTGAATATAGCAGGTGAAAAATCATGAAGAAAAGAATCCTGCCTCCGACATACTTTTTAATATTTTTTGCCGCCACAATCTGTCTTCATTTTATTTTACCAGTCAAAAAAATCATAATTTCACCTTATAATTATTTCATAAATGAAGAAGAAAAAGTTCTTGAACAAACTTTTGGGCAGAGCTTTATAGAATATAAAAAACGAGTTAGGCGATGGTTATAAAAAATATTTTACAATAACAGTAAAAAGTCAGAATATATTTATACTTTAAGGTAACAAATGACAAACATTAATAATAAAATTTCAGTTAGTCAATTGGCAGGCTATATCGACCATACATTACTTAACCCGACCGCGACTAAAGACGGGATTGAAAGATTATGTCACGAAGCGATAGAATATGGTTTTCATACAGTATGTATTAATACTCGATGGATTCCTTTAGTAGCCGAAATATTGCATGATACACAAATTAAAATTGATGGAGTTGTCAGCTTTCCTCTCGGTGCCGATTCCACAAAAATAAAAGTTGCACAAGCCAAAGAAGCCATTTTCGCAGGCGCAGACGAAATCGATATGGTCGCAGACCTTGCTTCGATTATAGAAGGTGACGCAAAATATCTGGCAAGACAGCTTTACGAAGTCAATAAAGTATGTCACTCGATGAAGCCGCCTGTTCTCCTTAAAGTTATAATCGAGTCAGCGGCGCTAAATGATGAGCAGATAATATTTGCGTGCAGAATCGCGCAGGAAGTCGGAGTAGATTTTATAAAAACCAGTACAGGCTTGAACGCAGCCGGAGGCGCAACCGTCGAAGCCGTAAGATTAATGAAAGAATCGGCCCCGAAATGTAAAATCAAAGCCGCAGGCGGAATTAAAACCGCAAAAGTGGCGATTGCAATGCTCGAAGCCGGAGCAGACAGAATAGGTTCTTCTGCAGCAATCAAAATCATCGAAGAATTCAAAGCAATGCAAGAGCAAAATGGATGAGAAATTTATCAGCGAAACGATAAAACCTCTCGCGGGCACATTCGATACCGCCGCAATGACTCGCGGCGAGCCGGGTTTGCCAAAGAGATTTTCCTGGAGGAACAAAGAATATGAAATTGCCGAAGTGATTGAAGTCTGGAAGGAAACCGGTCCTTGCAGAAGCGGCAGTTCCGAATTATACCTGCGAAAACACTGGTACAAAATCAGAACCACTGATAATATAATAATGACATTATATTTCGAACGGCAGGCAAGATCGAAAAGCCAGAATAAGGCAAGATGGTGGCTATATACAATTGAATAAATACTGTTTGTTGAAAAGGAAAGAAAATGGAAAAGATGACAGCTTTTTGCGGTTTGATTTGCAGTGAATGCGTCGCCTTTTTAGTGACACAAGAAGATGATGATGAAAAACGAGCTGAGGTAGCTAAATTATGGTCGGAACAATATAAAGTTGAATTAAAACCTTCTGACATAAACTGTGACGGCTGCGTCTCAAATAGTACTCGTTTAGTCGGGCACTGCAATGTATGCGAGATAAGAAAATGCGGAAAGCAAAAAGGTGTCCAGAACTGCGCATACTGTGACGATTACGCATGTGAAAAACTCGAAGGATTTTTCAAGATGGCGCCAAACGCAAAAGAACACCTTGATGAAATCAGAAGCAATTTTTAAGTACATAAAAAGAGTGCAATGGCAAATACCCTTATTACCGAGCATCATAATATTTTATGTAAGTTGCACTATAGAACCTTACCTGCACAGGCGAATATACCTGCTTTGAGTCAAATATTTTCCCGTCTCGAATTTTGTACCATCCTTGGTGCCAATTCTTCCGTAGCCGGAGCAGGACGATTCAGTTACTGGGCTGCACAGCCAAAAGAAATTTTCGAGTTCACCACTAAGCAGAAATATCCTTTTGACAAACTGCAAAATATTTTGGATAAGTATAAACTCAGCCAGGATTATCCTTTCCTTCCTGATAATATTTTCAGCGGAGGCTGGATTGGGTATTTCAGCTATGAACTCGGCAGGTACATCGAGAAGCTCACCTGTACAACAACAGATGATTTGCACATGCCGCTCATAAGGCTTTGCTTTTATGACCGTGTCATAGCATACGACCATATCAATAAGACTTTCCGGCTGTTTGCCCTCGATATACATGGTGACAATGAAAAGCCTGAAAAAAAGCTCGATGAGCTGGAAAGATTCGTTATACAATCACAAAGTATGAAAATACTCCCCCCTGCTTCCGGTTGTTCTGAAAATAAAGAATTTTCAAAAATTCTATGCAACATGAGCAGGGAATATTACCTGCAATCCTTCGAAAAGATAAAAAAATATATTTACGACGGCGAGGTCTATCAGATAAATTTCTCGCGAAGATTCGAGTGCGATTTCAATACTGATGCAATCGGGCTTTTCAACTGGCAAAATTTTTACAATCCGAGTCCCTATTCTGCTTATATAGATTCAGGTGAATTTAAAATCGTAAGCGCATCGCCGGAAATGTTCATAACAATTAACAATGGCATTATCAGCACAAAGCCAATAAAGGGAACCAGACCAAGAATAATAAATCCAGACAAAGATTACGCTTCTGAACTATTACATAACGAAAAAGAGCAGGCAGAACTGAATATGATAATCGACCTGGAGCGGAACGACATCGCGAAAATATGTATTCCGGGGACACGTAAAGTCACTCAGCCGAGAACTATAGAAACATACCCGACAGTTTTTCATGCAGTCGCAACGATAGCCGGACAGCTTCGCGATGATGTCACTTTTTGCGATGTCCTCAAAGCGATGTTTCCGGGAGGCTCAATTACCGGCGCGCCGAAGATTCGCTCGATGGAGATTATTGACGAAACCGAACCAACGGCCAGAGGCGTTTATACCGGCAGTATAGGCTTTATCGGAATCAACGGGAATACAAGTTTGAATATTGCAATAAGAACAATTATCATAAAAAACCAAAAAGCATACGCTCAAACCGGCGGCGGCATAGTCGCTGATTCAGAACCGCAGGCCGAATGGCAGGAAACAATAATAAAAGCAAAAGCGCTCATGGAAGGAATAAAAAGCATAATGCAACATATTTGAAATTTATTAAGGAAAATAAAATGTCAGAACAAGTTTTTCTGAATGACAGAATAATCGATATTGATAAGGCATGTTTATCTATTACTGACAGCGGCTTTTTATATGGCGCGGGACTTTTCGAGACTATGAGAAGTTATAACGGTACAGTTTTCTGTCTCGAAGACCACTTAGACAGGCTGTTTTCCAGTGCGGATGCACTGTCGATAAAAGTCAGCCGCGACAGAAAATATATAACCGATGCGATTTACAATCTCCTGCAGGCAAATAATCTTACAGATGCCAGGCTGAGACTTACAGCATCGAGCGGGCCAATGTCACTATTGGAAGAAAAACAACAGCCGACACTGCTGATTACGGCGACTCAATTACAGCCTTACCCAAAGGAATATTATGAAAAAGGTGTTCTCGCTGTACTTTGTCCGTACCGTCAGAATCCGAACGACCCGACCTGCGGCCATAAGACAACGAGCTACTTCCCTCGCATGCTTGCATTGCAGGCCGCCCATCAAAAAGGAGCCGCTGAGGCATTATGGTTCACAGTCGATAATCGCCTTGCCGAAGGCTGCGTCAGCAATGTCTTTATTGTGAAGGATTCAATTGTTTATACGCCGCCTTTATATACGCCTGTTCTTGCAGGAATTGCGAGAAAAACCGTATGCAGGCTTGCTCTTAAAAATTCAATCGAGCTTGTGGAAAAAGACCTTACTATTAATGATGTTCTCGGCGCAGATGAGATTTTTCTTACAAATGTCATCATGCAGATAATGCCTGTCGTACAAGTGGAAAAACATACCGCAGGCAAGGGCACAGTCGGAGAAATGACTAAGAAAATCCAGAATTTATTCCAGGAATTTATCGAAAATCAACACCCTGTGAAATAGCATAAATATTTTTTATTTTTCTGCATCAAAATCGCATTCATCAGCGTCTATAATATCAGTAGTCCGTAGTTGGTGACAATGAGGACATTTACAATGATTAAAAAGAACCAGTCAAATATGCTTTGCTATGACTTAATTGACTCCGTCATTTCGAGCGAAATCCGCCGGAGGCGAATGAAGCCGAGGAATCTGATTAAGACAGGTCTCCCTTCCGAGCTTTGCGCATGGCTGCGTTTCTCCACCGCGCGTCATTTAGGGACGTTCCGCATGAAATGACAAATTTTACAGGGGATAAAAGAAATGAAAATCAAAAATATATTAACAATAACTATTATTATTTCAATCTTAGTTGTCTTACTATTGCTAGGAATGACAGCTCCACGTTTTTTAGGTGGCAGTAAAAATATGAGAAGAAGGGATGCAGCAATTCCCAAAATGGCACCTATTGAATCCGCAATTAATACATATAAACTTAACACAGGTAAACTACCAAGCAAACTGGAAGATTTATGTATATGTCCCGCAGAACTTGAGAATCTATGGCGAGGACCTTACTTAAAATTAAATCATTTAAACGATCCATGGGACAGACAATATATTTATAATATATACACCGGGGGCTATACCCTTATAAGTTTCGGAAATGATGGTCTTCCTGGCGGTGAGGACAACAATGCTGATATTTACAATGGCTACAGGAGATAATATGAAATGAGAGCAAAGGAGATATTAACGATAATACTGGTAATTTCGTTAACGTTATTTTACTTTATTGCGCCTCGTTTTTTTGCAGGCAAAGAAGTATCAAGAACTCAGGCTGCATTGCATAAAATGGCTCCAATCAAAGCCGCAATAAACGCATTTATTCTCAATACAGGCAAGCTGCCAAACAGGCTCGATGATTTAATAGATTGCCCTGAAGGGCTTGAGAATTCATGGGCTGGACCTTACTTAAAGGAAAGTCAATTGCATGACCCGTGGGAAAATAAGTATATTCTCGAATACGGTTACAGGTTGCAAAATCCGGGCGCCGATGGTATAAAAGGAGGCGATGGTAAAAATGCAGACTTAGAAAGTTTTACTGGATTGATTAAACAATGAAAATAAAAGACATTGCTGAAAAAATAAACGAAGTCGTGCCGCTTAAAATGGCTCTCGACTGGGATAATGTGGGATTACTGATTGGCGACCCGAAGAAAGACGTAAAAAATATCCTTCTGACAATAGATACGACAAAGGAGGTTCTCGCGGAAGCGAAAAGGGAAAAAATTGACCTTATCATAAGCTATCACCCGGTTATCTGGGACGGCTTGAAAAAAATCACAACAGACGATTCCACCTGCGTTGTGTACGAGCTGATTCGCTCGAATATCGCGGTCTATTCGATACATACTGCACTTGATATTCTTACAGGCGGAGTCAATGACGGCTTAGCGGAAATAATCGGCATAACAAACGCAAAACCAATCGGAGATTATATCGAGTATCCCGACGGTGACAATTACAAGCTGGTTGTATTCGTACCCGCCGCTTCGCTTGCGAAAGTCTCGAATGCTGTCTTCGCGGCTGGCGCGGGAGCTATCGGAAATTACAGCAACTGCGGATTCGGCGCCGATGGAACTGGAACTTTCATGCCGCTCGATGGCGCAAAACCTGCTATCGGCAAAAAAAATAAACTCGAAAAAGTGCACGAGATAAGATTCGAGACAATTGTTCCCGCAAAAATACTCGATGCCGTAATAGCGGCGATGAAAAAGGCTCATCCCTACGAAATGCCCGCCTACGATGTAATAAAGCTCTATAATGAAAACAAGCTGGGTTTAGGCAGAATCGGCCTGCTTGAAAAGCCGTCGAAAATTTCCGAATTAATCAAAAAAATTAAAAGAGCCACCGGCGCAAAAGCAGTCGGCCTGGTCGGCGATGAAAAAAAACTCGTAAAAAAAGCGGCTGTTTGCGCAGGAACGTGCGGAAAAATAATAAATTCCATCATCGCCCAAAAAGCGGATTTGTACCTTACCGGCGAGCTGAAACATCACCAGGCTCTTGCCGCACAGGAAGCGAACCTGACCTGCATATGCCTGAGCCATACGGTTTCCGAAAGGTTTATTCTGAAAAAACTCGCAAAACAATTGCAAAAACAGCTAAAAGGTACGATAATAAAAATCAGTAAAAAAGATTCTGACCCTTTTAGATGGATGAATATATGACAGAAGAACAGGAAATATTAAACAAAGAGCAGCAGGAAGCCGAAGAAGCAGCTCAAACTGATGATGAAAACCAGGAATCGGATTTGCCAGACCTGCCTGATGAGTCCGGCACGTCTGAGGAAATAGAGGAATCGGACAAGTCCGACGTGTCCGACATGTCTGACGAATCAGACAATTTAGAAAAGACTGATGAGTCAGACCTTTCTGACAAGCCGGAAGGCGAAATGTCTCTCGAATCAGTCATAGAAGCGGTACTTTTCGCAAGTGACGAATCACTCACTCCGGCCAGGCTCGCCAATATCACGGAATCAACAACAAAGCAGGTGCGTGAACTAATAAAAAATCTCAATGAAAAATACGAAGCCAATAAAAGCGCTTTCAGAATCGAACAGATTGCGGGTGGTTATCAAATGCTGACTTTGAGCCGGTATAATTACTGGCTGAAAAAACTGCTCAGGGCTCGCAGTGAAACCAAGCTCAGCCCTGCCGCAATGGAAACGCTTGCCATTATCGCATACAAACAGCCCGTAATCCGTGCAGACATCGAAGCTATCAGGGGCGTATCTGTCGGCGAAGTTATTCGCTCGCTGAGTTATAAAGGTTTAGTAAAGATTGTCGGGCGCGCCGAAATTCTCGGAAGACCGATGCTCTATGGGACAACGAAAAAATTTCTCGAAGTTTTCGGCCTCAACACACTGAAAGACCTGCCGAAAATCGAAGAGCTGAAAAAGCCGTTAAGCTGAATCGGCGTCAAATCGCGCAGGGAGAAAAAAAATGCAGCCGTGGATTGAGACTATCGGAATTTTTATTCTGGCGGATCTCGGAATCGCTCTCGGGCTTGTGGCAACAACTCTCAAAAAAGGCAGATGGCTTCTCTTTTACCTGCCGCCTTTGATACTGATTATTCTTATTGCCCTGACAAGGCATTTTTATTGGCTGGGATTTTACCCGCCATTCTCGTGGGTAAGCGAAGGCAGAAGAGAATATGTCATATTTGCGTTTACCATTCCGATGATATTCAGCACCCTGATTCCGCGTCTTTCGAAACTGAGACAAAAAGTGGTTTTAACAGTATTCGTTACAATTGCTTCCGTTGTTTTTTTCGTTATTCCCTTTATCAGCCCGATTCTTATAAGGGATGAGCTTGAAAGTATCGAAACATCTTTTTCGGCAAACGGCGTATGTATGCAGACTACAAATTATACATGCGGTCCAGCGGCGGCGGCAACAGGGCTGTATCGGCTTGGAATTAAAGCGGAAGAAGGTAAGCTGGCAATACATGCATATACCACGCCGCAAACAGGAACTTCTGATGACCTGCTGCAAAAAGCCATAGAAAAACTATATGGCTCCGAAGGCGTAGTCTGTATATATCGCCACTTCGATTCGATAGCCGAACTAAAAGGGAACTGCCCTGCTATTGTGGTGACTAAATTCACTTTCCTCATAGACCACTATGTCACCGTCCTGAAAGTTACAGATAATGAGGTAATAATCGGAGACCCGTCGTCAGGCCTGGCAGAATTATCCTACGAAGAATTCGAAAATATATGGCGCTCTGTCGGAATAATCCTGAAGAAGCAGGAAATGGCTAATAATCCATAAATTGGAAAACGGCACAAAAATATTGCGTCTTTCGTATCAGGGAATTATAAATGCAGTCAATGTTCGAAACTTATGGCGTATTGATATTGGCGCTGTTCGGTATCTTCGCTGCCCTGTCAGTATGGGCAATCAAGCGGAAATGGCACTTCCTGCTGATAATATCAGCAGTTCCGGCTGTCTCGGTTTCTTTGTATTTATGTATCACTTATTTTGGTCCATCAATTTGGATTCGTCATGAGATAAAAAATCTGCACACTGCTTTTTCAAAGGACGGCATCTGTAAACAAACAACAGGATTTACCTGCGGACCAGCCGCCGCTGTTACTGTTCTGCGCCAATTGGGCATAGAAGCACAGGAAAGCGAGCTTGCGATTATGTCAAAGTGTACCCCCAAAAAAGGAGGCACAACAAACGAACTATTGACAAGTGCGATTAAAAAACTATACGGCAAAAAAGGAATTGAATGTTCGATTATTCATTTCGATTCAATAGAACAGTTAAAAGATATTTGTCCTGTGATAACGGTAATAAAACTTTCCTCAGCGGTTGACCATTATACGGTAGTCCTTGAAGTTACGGCTGATAAAGTAATTGCCGGTGACCCCATAGGCGGAAAAAAAGAATGGGCTTACGAGGATTTTACAAAGAGATGTTACCCGGCTGGAATTGTAATTAATATGAAAAAGTAATTATTGATAATATTTTTACGTATGTGTAATTATAGATTTATAAAGTGAAGTATATCGAGTGAGGTATTTCAACTCGAAATAAGTGAAGTCCTGTAATTTTGTATGTCCGAAAGCCATGTCCCGGTTGACTTTTCGGTGGTTTTCAGCTACAATTAAAATTGTATTATTTTCAGGGAAGGCTTCATATATTTCAGGGATAGCGGTTCTAAATGCCCTGATTTCAAAAAAAGAGGTGTTTTATATGTTAAAACATGGAATTTCTTATAAATCGGCGCTGTTTTTCTTATCTTTATTTTTCTTTGGTAATTTTGCTTTAGCAAATAAAATCATCTATGTCGATGACGATGCAGCAAGTTCTAATGACGGCTCATCATGGCAAAATGCTTTTGTCTATTTAAGTGATGCACTGATAACCGCAGAGTCCGAGGAAATTGAAAAACCTTTGGAAATACGTGTTGCACAAGGTACTTATAAACCTAATCAGGGGCTTCTTCCAGTTATACCACCCGGCACACCTCAACGTGGAGGTCCTTCGCCTGGAGTATGGCCTGCTGATCAAGGTCGAGATGCAAGTTTTTTCTTAGTCAATAACGTGTCTATAAAAGGTGGATACGCCGGACTAAATGAACCTGATCCGAATGAAAGAAATATTGAACTTTATAAAAGTATCCTTAGCGGCGATCTAAATGATAATGATATCGATATTGAAGCATTCGAAATAAATCATATAAACGATTTAATTGGGAATCCTGTTTTTTTGATAATAGCAGGAATATTTTGATTGGCAGTGATACAGACAAGACCGCTGTTCTTGACGGCTTTGTTATTTCTGGTGGATCTGACCATAGTATAGCATATAGTGATTCCCCTTTTGGTGGCGGGGGTTTGTATATTTACTCTGGCAGTCCAACAATACTTAATTGTACATTTAAAGAAAACATTGTTTATGGAAGCGGTGCTGGATTGCTTATTGTTAACGGAAGTAATCCTATTATTGAAAATTGTATTTTTACGAAAAATGTCTCCCTTGATGGCGGTGCTTTAACTTACTGGGAAGATTGCAATTCAATATTGGTTAATTGTGTGTTTAATGACAATTATGCAGAAGGATTAGGTGGTGGTTTGTATAGTAAAAAAAATAATTTGCAGTTAATTAAATGTATTTTCAACTTTAATAAATGCAATCGTTCCGGAGGCGGTATATGCAATACAAAAAGCACTCTTGCTATAACGGATTGTAATTTTATTGAAAATACAGGAGGAAGCGGCGGCGGAATATACAACGAAGATAACTGCAATCTTGTATTGTCGAATTGTGTTATTTTGAAGAATATTTCAAGTTATAGCGGTGGAGGAATGTGCAATTCCGATGTAAACAACATCTTTATCACAAATTGCATATTTAATAATAATACTGCAATGCGCAGCAGTGGTGCTATTTCCAATTGGAGTAAGAAAACAACAATCATTAATTGTTTATTCACCGGAAACATTGTTTATGGTTTACATCCGTATATTAGTGAAGCAGGAGGATTATATGTACGTGGTGATACAACATTATCTAATTGCACTTTTTTCGGTAACTGGGCCGAACAGTACCAATCTATTTTAAAATTTAGTTCATCTTTATTAAAATTGAACAACTGTATCCTATGGGATGGTGAGAATTCAATATCCCCAGGCAGTCCATCTTCTGTAGAAATTAAATATAGCGATATTAAAGGAGGTTTTGAAGGAATAGGAAATATCAATGTCGATCCAATGTTTGCAAATCCCGGTTATTGGTCTGATGCAAATGATCCTAATATTATTGTAGAACCGAATGAACCTAATGCTGTATGGATTGAAGGTGATTATCACTTAAAATCCCAGGCTGGAAGATTTGATCCAAATACACAAAGCTGGGTACAGGACGATGTTACAAGTCCCTGTATTGATGCAGGTGATCCGAACTGGCCTATCGGATATGAGTCATTTCCCAATGGCGGCAGAATAAATATGGGCACTTATGGCGGCACTTCAGAAGCAAGCCAATCTTATTTTGGAAAGCCAGTCTGCGAGACAATCGTTGCAGGTGACATTAATGGTGATTGCAGAGTAGATATCCTTGATTTGGAAATAATGATGCTTCACTGGCTTGAAGAACATTGAAGAATAGCTATAGCGTAGAGCGTAAAGCGTGTAGTTGTAAAAAAGGATTTTTTCTCATTATGGAAAAGCCAAAAGTATTGAAACTGTTTTCATTTCTTTTATTGCCTGAGATTATTTTATTTACGGCAAAATTTTGTACTCAATGCTAAAAATCGAACTTGGATAAATAATAAAAGTCACGGCTAAGTACCTCTAACAAAATAAATGTTTAAGATGCAGTATTGCCATCATGCTAATGTTACGCGGGCAAGATGCCCGCGACACGATTCTTTTTGTTAGAGGTTCTCAGTGTAATCACCACAGGCCGCTTTTTTTTATGAAGATATAAAATAACTGTTATTACGAATTCCCGTGAATAGTAACACAAATTATAACCTGCCGTTATACTTTTATGAGAATGTTCATTTCTATCGAGAGATGTTTATGTTCGGCAGAGCCTTTTTCAAGGCATCCGCCTGCTCATCCGAAATATTTTTACACCCTGCAATATCAAGCACCTGGAGATTTTTCAGCTCTTTCAGCGGCTCAAGACCGGCAACCTTTGTATTTCGAATATCAAGAAAATTAAGAGTTGATAATCCCTGCAAAGGTTCAAGATTACTGACAGAAGTATCGCCAAGATAAAGCATACGCAGCCCCTTCAAACCTTTTACAGGGTCAAGGGCGGAAATACCGCTTCCAACAACCTGAAGCATTATTAAATTATCAAGTCCCCTGACCGGCTCAATATCTGTTACCTCAGTATTTTCGATATAAAGCATTTGCATACTCACGAGTTTCTTTATCGGCTCAAGGTTGCGAATTTTTGTATTTTTAACAGACAGGATTCTCAGCTTCGTTAAACCGCGCAGCGGCTCAAGACTGGAAATACCGGCATTGTCAATGAACAGTTCCTCCATGTTCGTAAATTTTTCAAGCAGCTTTATATGTGCGAGCTTTTGGCCTGCAAGATTCAATTGAGTTATTTTCGCCAAATCATTATCGTTTATATCATCCGGCAATATTCTGAGTTTATGCGATACGATATCACGGATGATTTTATCGCTTGCCTGCTTCGATGCGGCCAGCTTTTGTGCCATTGCCATACCAAGCAATATTAGAATACAGAACAGCAGGACGGCAACAGCCGCAATTATATATTTTCGGCGAGATTGTTTATTGTGAATTTCGGTATCATTTGTATTTACCGGATTTTTCCTGCCGGGATTTCTTATCTTTTTTGTTTTTAGATTCAAGTTGTTTATGCTCCTTTTTATTTATTTCGTACGGATTCTGCGATACGCGTTTTTTCGATAAAATTCACATTATCCGAAATGATAATAATATACAACAAAAAGTTCCACAGATAAACAGAGAACAACAGCGAGCCCATTCTTCAGGTTAATAACTCAAACTGACCGATTTCTTCTTTTGTCATGCTGAACAACGTGAAGCATCTGGCTCTCGAATAAGAAGTTACGAACGATACATATTTTATATTCGCAGTCCAGATCCTTCGTT
>JAFGEF010000163.1 GCA_016931715.1 Sedimentisphaerales bacterium | reverse complement strand
TTGTTGTCATACCAGCCGTTTACGTCAGTTATACTTACTCCGCCGCCTGTCTCGAAATCACCATTGGTGATAGCCAGCTTACTGATACAAGGCTCTTCAGATGGAATCTCATCGGGTAAATCAGCAGTAGTAACATCAGGATCGTTTGTAATTACAAAGCCATCAATTTTCAAACCATCTTCCCTGTAAGCTATTTCTAAAACATAACTTCCTGCAGGTATATCAAATGTAATCACATTGCCTGGTTCGCTGTCATATTGACGAGCTTGTGCCCAAAACCAAACCTGAGTATCTGCCGCCGCCATGGTGCCATCGATATTGTTACAATTTGTCCAGCCGCCGGTTCCAGGTGTTGCACTTGGGGTAGCTCCCTGAATACGGATATAGCATGAGTCATCGCTTGATCCACTTACTGTGCAGAGTACACGAAGAAACAGTTTATAGGTTCCACCCTCTTCAATCGTTATATTATATGTTGCTATACCGGTCGATGGGGGATTGGTGTTACTGGCTCCGCCGACTGTTGGATTTGCAATGTACTGTCCGCCTGAAGCGGCAGTGTCATCTAATATTTGAAGCGGTGTGGTTATAGAAGAAGCCGCTTCAGCTTCCCCCCAAATTTCTTCAACTGCAGAAACTGTATTAGAGCCGCATAAAGCCGGCAATAAACTGAGAAAGATTAAATAAGTAAAATATTTACACATCATAAACCTCCTATAAACAATTTAATAATATTGAACCTGAAGAAAATAATAATACATTTTTTTATTATTAACACCTATCTGCCCAGGATAATGTTAATTAAATATACCTCCTTTCTTTCAATAAATTCATTTCACTATAAACACATTTTAATAAAAACTAAATGTCAATACTGATAACATACAAAAACCAGCTCGTACTTAAAAAATCCACAAGAGCTTTGTAATGACTGCGTTTTTCAAATGATCGCAGTAATGTTGTTACTAAAGACAAATACTTGAATAAATTGATTTTTCAGGAAACTCTTAATTTAATGTGTAAAATCGATATGAATATTTTTTCTATAGATCCACAGCCTCCTCAATAATACTTTTCAAACAAACTTAAATATTATTAAGCACAATAGATTTATTAAAAAAGTATTTATAAAAATTAACAATAAGAATATAAGTTTACTTAAATAACGCAAATATTTTAAGTAATAATAAGATACCTTATAATCATATAATATTATTAATATAACAAATAATACCTTTTAGTCAATATAAATATCCACTATGGCATATAAATTTATCCGTTATCCGAAAAAGCTGGAAAACACTTGATTTAATGCTTTTATGAAGTTTTATCTGTCAGAAGATGATATTTTTATAATGTTGCTGTGCTAATCAGGTTTAACACTCGATACGTTAACTAACTGAATTGCGGCATCAAGCAAAAGAGGATTCTGCAATCCGCGTTTTATTTCCAGAGAACTAATGCCAATCAGCAAATCAGAAGATTCTATTTTCAACAGGAATTGGATTATTTGTTCTAATGTAACCGCCGCGTATTTGACCTCAACATTGGTTTTTTCATATATATTGCTAATTGCAGAAGTAGTTGGGCTGATATTGACCACATTCCTTGTTAATCCGCAGTCTTTTTGTATTTGCTCGATAGAAGACAATATTTTTTTATCTTTTTGCTGGTTTCGTATCCTGGCATGAATTTGCTCTAACTGGTTTTTAAGCGAAATATACTCTTTGCTTTTAATTTGAAGATTGTTAAGAATTTCACGCTTTTCTGATACAACGCGTTTGAGTGTTTTTGTACGATTAATTTCAGGTTTCACAAATACTTGAAAAGCCAGCAGCAATCCAAGACCTGCAATTCCACCGATGATAATCTGTTTTTCTCTTTGTTTTAAGCTCATCTCAGTTTTTATTAGTTTCCATCAATTTCAATCGACAGGTTAAAACGCACTTTGTTATTTATCTGATCCACATCTACGTTACCTATATCTATTGCTTTGAACGCAGAAATATTTTTGAATTTTTCAACTGCGTTGTCTATAGATTCGAAATCAGCCGAAGTTCCGCTGAGTTGAACCTTTTCAGAATTCATTGAAATACCGGAAATTTCGATATTCTGGTCAGGATCAATATTTTCACTGATGCTCCGGAGAATTTCAAGAGTCGAGGTTCTGTTTAGTATTTCAGAAGCTATCACATTATACTCCTGTTCCAGAGCGTTATATTTTTCGTTCATTTGTGCAAGCTCATTTACAATTCTTTTCTCATCAGGAAGAGTTTGTACAAAAACTTCTCTTATCTCCTGCTCAAGACTATGATTTTCATTTTCTAAGGTTTTAAGCCGAGTAAAGAAATTCATAAGGAATAATGCTGCAAATACAATAAGAAGAGCTGTGAATACCATTGCATTATATTTCGTTTTTTTTGTCTGGTCAGCTTTGGCTTTATCGACAGCAAGAAAATTAAGCATATTGTTTTTATTTCCCATGCCGGCCAATGCCAGTCCCAGAGCTATAATTAGTTTATCATCATCCTTCTGTTGTGATAAGACATTTGTTTTAGCAAATGGATCTGATATAATAACCTCAGTATTAAATTCTGTTGATAATTCCCCGGATAAATTGTTAATAATCTCGTAAGAACCGCTTAATATAATATTTGATGATTTAGAAATCTCATCGTTATAAGAGATCGCTTTTAAAGTAAGTGCAATCTCCCGTTTAAGTGTGGAACCTATTTCGGATTTTTCAATGTTATCAATATGCCGCACATATATCGGTAAGTTCTTTTCACATACTTCCACGATAGTTCTGCAGTTGTCAACATATATGATTATCGAAGACTTGCTGCGGCTGAGGTTCTGACTCAGCATTGCGACTGTATGAAGTGCACAGACCTCCGCAGTAACTATCGTACAATTCATTCCCGTTTCGCTGATTTTTTTTATCCAATTTTGAAGATTCGAACGGCTTACAGCGCCTACAAGAAATTCTGTATTATGCGCATTCGATTCACGGCTGCTGTAAATATCAGTGACAAGGTCGTCATAAACAATCGGGAAATCATCTTCCAATTCAAATTTTAAAAGCTGCTTGATATCTTTATTAGATGACAAATCTGTTTTGTAATTTTGAAAAAAAACTCTGCCATAAGGTATTGAGATTACAGTAGGAACCCTGGTGCAGAAACCTTCTTTTACAATTGCATCATCAATTATTGACTTAATTTCTTCGGGAGATTTTTTTTCTCCTGATACGCTGCCTGATGTATTCTGAATATATGTTTTTTCCAGAAAATATCGTCCGCGCGTACAGCATAACTGTACCAGGCTAACCTGGCTGCGACTAATATCAATGCCGATTGCTCGTTTCACACTAAACTGCCTTAAAGATACTAACTGAACTTTTGCAAAAATGAGAAAAGGCATACTTTGGAAAGAAAAAATTTATTTTATCATTTTTTCTTTCTAAACATAAAATATTACTAATTAAAGAATTATACAGATGGCAATTTATTATTTTAAGAAAATCGTTAGGCGATTTTCTTAAATAATATATGCCTTTTCTCATTTTTGCAAAACTCTTAATACTAAAATATACTTTTACACTATCGTTCATTTATATTTCACTGCGCATCAGTATCTCAATTTGCGAAGTCGATTGTTTTTTTCTGAGCACAACCTGTACATTTCGCTCAAATTCTTTAACGACACCAGTTACTGTAACGATATAATACCTGTCATTCGTTTTTATCGTAATCATTTCACGAATATTCTCAAATATTTCGGTTGTCATTCCGGGCACTTGTTTTAATTGCTCAATACTTGAATATCGGCTAATTTTTCGTTGTTCAACAATGTTTTGCGCTAATATAAAGCTTATATTGTCCGAAAGACTCTGTATGACAATAGGCGAAGCTTCGTTAATATTGATTTTGCCATCGCCATAAACAGTTAGATACTGATTGATTCCCAGGACAGGTTTAATCCGGGCTTCTTCCTGTTCTATTCTCCCGTGAAATATTTCAGTCGTCATGCCTTTTACTAACATTAATTCACTCAACAAATCAAAAGGCGCATTTTTGCATGGATACTTTTCTTCAAGTTTCTGGTAGTAATCATTCTCAGCGCCTCTATTTTCACCTTTCACAAAAGGCAAAATTGTGACATCATCATCGTAGTCTGTCCAGTCGATTATGGCGGGAATAAGACTGTAACTGACGGGAGAAGTATCTTCGTGCTGGTTATTTAATAAGTCAATTAGTCTTAGCATTTGATTCACTTTATCACGATTTGGCTGGCCGCTGTTCGTACAAAGAGTATTAATATTAAATTTGCCGCTTTCTGCAGCAATTGAAATTGAGCAGAAACCATCTTCAATTGGAATATTATCCATACCCGATAAAAAGGATTGTGAATTTTCATCAGCAAATATATTTTCATTTTGTCTCAGCATTGCTATTGCAGCGGCTATTCCCGCGTCTGCATTATTAAGAGCTTGAGAAGCAAGATGAAAATTCTCGACAAGATGAAGCTTCATCCGTGATTTGTAATTGAACTCAAGTATAAAAGCAGACAAAACAGCTATGAATAGCAAAACAGCAATCAAAGCAAAACCGGATTTAGTTTTTATTTTTGTTCTTTTCTTTTTGGAAATCACAATCTTTTTTCCTGTTACAAATCGGTTACATGTGCAATTGTTTTAACAGGCGTATCGGAATTCAGAGACCTGCTGCACATTATAAAAGCAGAAGATACAAACGAAAGCGGGCCGGTTTGCCCTGTTTCCATAACGAGCGTAATTCTTACGGCCTGGGGCAAAATATTCGAATTTTTAGATTCCCATTCTTTTATCCATTTCTCATCTGCAAAATACTCGAAAGAGATACTTTTCACATTTGATAAAACTGGAAACCATCGATCATTTTTATTTTCGTTCGAAAATCCTTCAATATATCTACGGACATTTCGCAATAATACATTTCCTGATTCGTCCAGCTTATAGCTTATTATTGCAAGTCCGCCCATATTGCTGTTTGGATTTGAGGCAAATGAGGAAGTTGCAAATTTTAGAAACGTTTTACCAGAAAAGACCGTCTTGCCGGTAAATAACGGAAAATCTTCCTTTGTAGCCTTTTCCTGTACTGATTCCATTTTTATACTATTTTGGAATTTACTATTTTTGGAAGGAGTTAAATTTCCGGCGTAGCAGCAGCGAAGCTCGCTCGTGATTCTTTGCAAAAAGAGTCTTGCCTGCTGTTCAATAATGCTTCTTGGTTCGCAATGCGATATTGATGCTGTTGTCGCTCTATAACTGCCGTAAATCGCTGCGAAAATGAGAATAACAATACTCAATGCAATAAGCATCTCCATGAGCGTGAAGGCATATCGTGTTTTTTTGTTATAATATTTCATTTTGTACAGATTTATTATTTCTAACTGTTATTATTCTTCAAAACAGTTTCCTTGATATCCTGTTCTTTGGAAATATATGTTGACATATGAATTTCTTTTAGACGCCGTCCTTCGTCCCATTGAACTGTCACGCTGACTTTTCTCAATCCATTTAGTTTAAGCTCTTTAAACTCATCAGCCTGAGTGTCTGTAATATCAACCTGCCATTTAAATGAGACATTATTATCTTTATTGTCGATTATGCCGCTTTCAGTACCTGGTTCAGGGTAACCTCTGCTGATTACTTCCGCTAATTTTGCATTTCCTATAAGACTCGCACGAGACAACAAACTTGCCGAATCCATAGCAGAGATACTTGTAACCAATAGATGTAAAAGCGGTACCAGACTTATTGCCGTGACAGACAATGCAATAAGCACCTCAAGTAAAGTAAAACCTTTTAGTTCAACACGTTTTGCCTGGTGTGATATCACTTTTAATTCAAACCTCCAATCCTGCAAGTTTGAATTTGTCCGGAAAATTCATCAATAACGATACTCATAACTTCACCAGTCGAGCATGTCATTATTATTTCCGCCGGATCTGCCCATCCCTGGGGATTCAATCTTATGGCTGCAATATCATATACAATAATATCCTGCATTTTTACCTGTTCAAACTTAACTCCATCGGGAAGCCGGCCTTTCAGCTTCAATCTGTCAATCGCTTGTCTGTCCCGCTCCTTCAGTCCCTGGTTGGTAATCCAATATGTTCCCTTTTCACAGTCTATATTTAGAAAATGAGTTAAACCCGTGCAGGCCGCCTGTTGATAAGCATACTCTGTAATACTGGCAATTCTTTTTATATTTGATAAAAGCAAAGCCCGGGGATCAGAACTTGATGTAAACCTTGGAATAACAACTGTTATAGATACAGCAATAATTAGCAAAACAATTGTTAATTCAATCAGAGTAAAAGCCTTTATATGCCTTTGCATAAGAAATCACTCTAAGTCAAGGTTCCAGCTTTCAATGTCGGCATCATTTTCCGAACCCCCATCTTCTCCATCCTTGCCGTATGATTCCAAATCATAGTCATTACCATGCAAACCCGGACAAAGATAAATATAAGGATTACCCCATGGATCGACGGGAATCTTATTTCCTTCCAAATAACCTCCTTTTTTCCAGCCTTTCACGCCGGGATCACTTATCAGCGCTTCCAGGCCCTGAGATGTCGTTGGGAAGCTGGTTGTATCATTCTTGAAAAGAGCCAGGGCAGATTGAATATTTCTTATTTCAACTTTCGCTTTCATGCGTCTAGCTTGTTCCGGCCTGTCAAGAAACTTTGGCATAATTATAGTCGCAAGAATTCCAAGTATAACAATAACAACCATCAACTCTATCAATGTAAAACCTGATAACTGATACTGGTATTTTGAATGTCTTGATTCTTTCATAATTATATTCCTTCTAAGCAATTGCCTGATTAATATCGAAAATCGGCAGCAGAATTGAAAGCACAATAAATCCAACAATAACTCCCAATAAAATAATCATCACTGGTTCAAGTAATGATGTCAATGCCTTCACTGCTGACTCGACCTCATTATCGAATGCATCTGCGACATTAGCAAGTCCTTCTTCAATACTGCCGCTTTTCTCACCTGCGGCAATCATGTGAATTACAATCGGGGGAAATATCCCTTTTTTACTTAATGATTGAGCAATGCTCTGACCCCGGCTTATGGCATTTTGTGCATCTTCTATAATACCTGATATTACAGTATTACCAACCACTTTTTGGCTAAGGTTAAGAGCATCTATAATTGAAAGCCCGCTGGCTAACAGTACAGCAAGGGTTCTGGAAAAACGCGATATGGAGATTTTTAGAATCAGACTGCCAAAAACAGGACATTTTAAAATGTATTGATCCCATAAATTTCGGCCTGCATGAGTTCTGAGCAAGAGTACCGCAGCAGTTAATAATATTCCGAAAAAAATGGTTATGAGCAAAAAATAGTCCTGTATAAAACTGCTGGCTTTAATGAGCATTACAGTAGGCCATGGAAGCTCACGGTTCATTTCAAGAAACAGTTTCGTAATGCTGGGAATAATGAATGTAAAGAGAAACACAACAACTGCCGCTCCGACGATTGCCATAAACAAAGGATAAACCATAGCAGATTTTACTTTGTTTTTAAGATTATTTTGTTTTTCGAACATCTCCGCCAATCGCGAGAGAACGTTTTCCAGTGTCCCGGTCGCTTCGCCGGCTCTGACCATGCTGATATAAATTTCAGGGAATATCGCCGGATATTCCTCTAAGACATTTGCCAGTGACTTACCCTCATTGACTTTGTCACGAGTATGTCTGAAAACTTTTGCCAGCGGATGGTTCGACAACTGTTCAACAAGAGCCGAAAGGGCGTGCACAAGCGGTATTCCTGCGTGAAGCAAAGTTGCCAATTGCCATGTGGCTGTTGCGATGTCACGCTGTCTTATTTTGTGAAAACCAACTGTTTCGGACATCACTTCTGATTTTTTATCCGTCTTGGGCAGTTCACCTGCGATTTCTATTATATGAACACCTGCTGCGCGGAGTTTTCTTCTGGCATCTGACAGTGTTGGAGCATCTATAATGCCTCGGTCTCTGCCCCCGTTGTTACTCAATTTCGTATATTCAAATACTGGCATGAGGTAATTTTATCCTGTTCATTAGACAACGTCATCCTGTGTGACACGGAGAACTTCTTCTAAAGTAGTCTGGCCGGTAAATACTTTATTTATACCATCTTCAAACAAAGTATTCATATTATTCTTTATCGCCGCTTGTTTTATCTTGTTTGATCCGGCATTAGCCATGACCAGTTCTCTTAACCGGTCATCTATAACCATCAGTTCGAAAATACCTGTTCTTCCTCTGTACCCTGTATCGATGCAATGTACACAGCCGGAGCCTCTGTACAGTGTATTCTTTCCGGATTTTATCTTGCCATTTTTTAAAACAAGAAGTTCTTCCTCACCTGGCTCATATGACTTTTTACAATCCGGGCAGATTGCTCGAACTAATCTTTGTGCCATTATCCCGATAACAGAGGAGCAGACAAGATAAGGTTCGATCCCCATGTCGATAAGACGTGTTACCGCGCTTGCCGAATCGTTTGTATGTAAGGTGCTTAGTACCAGATGCCCGGTCAATGCTGATTGGATGGCGATTCGTGCCGTTTCAAGGTCGCGAATTTCTCCAACCATTATTATATCGGGGTCTTGTCTGAGAATATGGCGCAGAGAATTTGCAAAAGTTAAACCGATCTTGGGCTGGATTTGCATTTGTCCAACGCCATGAAGCCGGTATTCGATGGGATCCTCTACTGTCATAATATTTCTGTCTTCCGTATTTAATTCACTCAGGGCGCCGTATAATGTTGTTGTTTTGCCGCTTCCTGTTGGGCCTGTTAATAAAATGATGCCATACGGTTTCCGAATAAGTTTTCTGAAATGTCTCTCTGTTTCCGTGTCGAATCCAAGCTGGTCAAGACCAAAACTTGCACTGGTTTTATCCAAAAGACGAAGTACTACACGCTCACCGCCGGAATTCGGAACGGTAGAAACTCTAACGTCAATTTCCTTCTCTCCTATTTTTATCCTGCAGCGGCCATCCTGAGGCAGTCTTCGTTCGGCAATATTCAAATTCGCCATCACCTTCAGTCGCGATACAAGCGCGGCAACGTGTTTTTTAGAAAGTGTAAACCTGTTGTGTAAAACACCATCAATACGAAAACGTACCTTTACCTGCTGTTCGAAAGGTTCAATATGTATATCGCTTGCCCGGCTTTGTACTGCCTGGAAAAAAAATGTGTTGACCAGCTTCACTACCGGAGCTCTGTTGGCAAGATCTAAAAGGTCCTCTGTTCCGGATTCCAAAGACAGGCTGGCTAATTCGCTATTGTTATCAGGGTCGGTTAATGTTTGAGATGGAGCGCCTTCATTTTCATAAAAGTAGCGGCTGAGACCATCTTCGATTGCAGAAGATGAACAGATAACTCTCCTGCACGTTTGGCCAAGGATATTAACTATTGCATCAAAAGCTGTTGTATCAAACGGTTCAACGCAAGCGATAATAATAGTGCCGTCATTGTCTCTTAATGGCAGAATTTTATGCTTCTTGAGGAATTCTATCGGCAGATTAACTACCAGTTCTTTGTCAATTTTATCCTGAGGTATCTTCTTAAGATAAGGGATATCCCATTGTTTTGAAATCGCTTTTAACACTTCGATATCAGTGACATAATTCAAGTCTGTCAATATATGACCGATTCGATGCTGTTTGACATTATCTGCCTGTAAAGAAAGAGCCTCTGATAACTGCTGCTCTTCAAGCATCTTTTGTGCTAATAATATTTGTCCAATCAAATCGGCTTTCATTAAGATACCTGATTAATTATACCCCAAATTGAAAAATATCTTTCTGGTCAATACTATTATTTCTTATTTTCCGCTGACTCTTGAGATTCCTGCTGTTTGGATTTTGTAATTTCAACAAGGTCTTCCTGATTTGCCAGCACGTGAGGAGTTATAAAAAGAAGCAGATTCGTCTTTAGATTGCTGTTCTTGCTTACTCTGAATAATCCTCCAATCAATGGGAGGTCACCTAATAATGGTACTTTCTTTTCGACAATTTCATTATCATCGCGCATTAAGCCGCCGATGACGACCGTTGTACCGCTAACGATAGAAACATTGGTATTGACTTTGCGCTGGGCGGTTGTAGGTGTAGAACTGCTTAAACCTGTGGTTCCCTCGATAAGCTTGGAGAAGCTTGCATCTATATCAAGGCGGACAAAACCTCCCTGACTAACATGGGGAATAACTCCCAATTCGATACCTACATCTTTAAAGTCATATGTTTGTATCGCAGTAGGCGAATCCACATCTGTTTCGGTTACCCGCGATTGTTTTATATAGGGAACATTGTCAGCAACAATGATAGTAGCTTTCTGGTGATTTGATGTCAGTATGTGAGGGGTTGAAAGAATATTTACCTTCGAGTGTTTTTCCAGCGCTTTGAGGATAGCGCCTATTTCAGTTTCACCTCCAACTTCTTTAAACACTCCAACACCCAAACCTTCAAGAGTGCCTGACGCTGCTTCTGCTCTTGGACCAAGATTTGTATATCCAAAACCACGGAAACTATCGGCTACAGCCTCATCCAGTGTTGCCCAATCGACACCTATCTCCTTCAAAACATCATTCGTTGCCTCAATAATCTGGAACTCCACTAATACCTGCTCCCGGACAATGTCCAATTTCTCGATCATATTTTCGATAATCTCATAATCCTGGGGCGATGCAACAACAATTAATGAATTAGTACTTTCATCTGAAGTTATCTGTAATAATTCAGATGATTTGTCAGTTACTCCCGATGATAATTTGACCAGTACTGCTGAAAGCGATTTTGCAACTTCCGCCGCTTCAGCATGTTTAAGGAAGATAACATGTACATTGCCTGTTTCGAGAGGACGTTCAACATCTAATTTGGCTATAAGGTCCTGAATCATCTCAATCTCATCGGGCTTGGTAACTACGATCAGAGAATTTGTTCTTTCATCGGGCATAATTTTCATCAAATCATTGTCTGCTGCAGATGCAGTTCTGACATTTCTTGTGCCTGAAGCGGCAGAATTTCGCTGAATAATCTGCGTAATCTGTTCACTTATAGTCTGAGCTGAACCATATTTGAGTCGAATTACAACATAATCATCTTCAGCACCTTCAATATCAAGCTCGCGAATCAGCTTTACAATACGATGAATATTGGAAGATGTATCTGTTAAAATAACTGTGTTTGCATTGGGATAAGCTGTTATGTTGCCGCCTGTTGAAACAAAAGGCGTAAGCAAGCCGCTGATTTCTGCCACGTTAGCAAAATGCAGGGGTATTATCTGTGTTACAAAGCTGTCATCTTCAGGAATTAATTCGGGATTATTTCCGACACGGATCGACAAATTACTTTTAGCGGCATCGGTACGAGGAACAATCTTGACTAATTTCCCGACAGGTACAGCGGCATATCCTTTAACCTGCAATACAGACTCAAGTATTTTATAGGCTTCGCCAAGACGTACCTGCGTCGGAGAAATGAGAGTAACAGTTCCACGAACATTATCATCAATCAGAAAATTTATACCTGTCAGATGGCCTATTGTTTTGATAAAGACACGAATGTCTGCCTGGTCAAAATCCAGTGAAATCATTTTATCCGCAGCGCCCGGTTCAGATAAAAGAGGCATGAAAACCGTC
The DNA here is from genome assembly GCA_016931715.1 of Sedimentisphaerales bacterium. Taxonomy (GTDB): domain Bacteria; phylum Planctomycetota; class Phycisphaerae; order Sedimentisphaerales; family Anaerobacaceae; genus JAFGPS01. The sequence goes on along the minus strand of JAFGEF010000163.1, from coordinate 30,296 downwards.
GAATCCTTCGCAGTTGAATCATCACCGTACTGATTGTCGGATGAAGCTGAGTCGGCACTGCAGAAAGAAGGGGACATGCAGACAAAAAAAATGAATAAAAAGATTAAAATACATAAGTGCCGGAATCCATCCCTGGTTATTTGTTTATATTTGTCATATACCAGTTTATTCATCATATATTCACTTTCGGATTATTTAGTTTATTTTAAATGACAGAGTTTTCTTTTCCTCGCCTCTCATGAGCTGCATATCCAAAGACGATAATGCACGTGCTTTTTTCAGTACCTGGAAAGCCTTGCGATTATCTGTAACAGTCTGCCCGTTGATAGTCTGTATAACATCACCATTCTCAAGTCCTACAAAGCTGGCCATACTCAAACCCTCCAGGCCGGAAATTCGCAGACCATCAGCTTTTCCATTAACGGTATGAGGTGTAACTTCTACAGTCTTCATGACAGCTTCAATTCCGCCTATTTTTGCGAGAAAAGCTTTCTTGTTCACTTCACGCGCTGCGGGGGAAGTCACTTTAATAACGTCTGATACATCCTGTTTTTCATTCTCACTTTTTTGTGTACCTGCATAAACAGATGATTCATTGCCGGCAACAAACAAGTTTAATATTTCAGGTATGCCTTCATTGAGTATAATTATCCTGTTTCGCTCAATTTTCTCAATAATTGCTCCCTGAATGACATCTCCGGTTTTATAAAGATCCTGCACTTTGGTTTTTATATCTTCCACTATGGCGCATGCAATTTTTTCATCGCCGGCAACTGTGCCAAGCAATCTAAGTTCAAGCTGTTTCCTGACAACCGGTTTAGACGGCTGTACCGCAAATGTTTCATTCAAATTCCTGCCGGGCATATTAAAATTAGCGGGATTGAAAATATTACGTTCGAGAATTATCTGGGAATTGACTGAATTTACGGATTTCTGAACAGGTTCAAAATCAGTTTTTAGTGTTTCTTTACTCGAATCTTCCAAAAAATCCCCCGCAGGTTCTTTAAGAATTAAACTGAACACAAAATATACCATAGCAGCAAGCAAAAACATGTTTGCAATCGGTAGAATTCTGTTTAGTCTAAAATAACGTCTCATAAATTTTATGTAAGAACCTCTGCGATAATGCCATAACTGATATTTGCTAAACCATGAAATAAAACAGGCGCTAACAGCGACTTAGTCTTATAAAACAACCACCCAAAAAACAATCCCGGAAAAAATGTAACTATTGATATTCCATTTTTAAAAATAACAACATGAGATGCAGCAAAAACTATAGCACATATAATTATACCAATCCATCCTAGTACTTCAAACTTTTTCCGTTTAACTGTGGTTAGCAGCGTTATTACATTAGTCTGCAGATAGCCCCTAAAAAAAAGTTCTTCCGGAACTGCAACGCACATAAATTGATAAACAATCCATTCAAGCCATCTATTTTTCGGAATTATAGCGCGCATAGGCAGGGGGATGTTGTAATTGCTCAATATTAAAATACCCAAAAAAAGTACAGAAAATACCAGCATGCAGGCAATCGGGAGTATTCGCAGGAGCATTTGAAAATGTCCTGTCTGAAAACCGATTTGACTTAAGTCTTTCCTGTGAATTAGTGTTGGTATTATTGCCGCCGATATTAATATAAACGGACTTGTCAGTGCCAGCCATGCTTCATCATTGTTTAATTTGTTACGTAAAAACACTATCATCCCAATTGAAGCAACCGTTACAAATAATATCTCTAATAAAACAGACACATCTGTAAAAGATATATTATCTCTATTTGTATCCAAAATAGTATTACCGCCTTAAAAAATACTTCTGACATTGATGTATGTCATTACAAGACGCACAATATATTACTTAGTCAGTATTTTGTCAGCTATTGTTTTTTACCTTTTGCTTACGTTTATTTGTCCAACTCATAGCAAACAATATAAGGATATAAACTATGTACGGCACAAAAAATCCCCCTATGCTTTCTCTGCTGCATGGATATGGAGATATGGCGCATCCGCCGCCGCTGTCACTTTCACTGCTGTCCCCTCCGCCGCTTGAGGCATAGCCGGCTACAACAAAGGTAGAAAAATGCGTGGTTTGGAATTCGATATTATGGACTGAACCAAAATTATGCTGAACATTACTGATACCATCCTGACTCCATGTACCGGTTTGTGTGTTATACCAGTAAACCTGGTAAACACCATAACCGGGGCAATCCTCGGCTGTATGTGATATTGTTATTGTAACTGGTGTACTGAACTGTAATCCGCTTGGCATAAAGTCATAACATTTGCCGAAGCCGCCATCAGGCAGCTTTGGAGGATTCAGTAACCTGGCAATTTCGATGTCATAGACAGTCAGACCGTCTGGAATTGAATCTGAAGGAATTGAAATTTGTACTTTTTCAGTTGTTTGAATGATTACAGAATCGCCATAGGACACAAAAGCCCGGGGAAATGTCTCGCTGATTGAAGTAGCGCCGGAATAATAAATATCCATATTACCGTTTCTCTGGTCAGCCCAAACGATATATGGATTGCCTAAAAGGTCAACATTAACTGCAGGATTTGACTGAGGGCTTGTTCCCATATCATCATTAATCAGGATATTTGTTCCAAATCCTAAAAGACCATACTCGGTATAGTAAATATCTGTATCATTATTACTCAGCACATTTCGCCAGTCTCTCCATGCGGCAAACACCATGGATGAACCGTCTATTACCGACACTCCTGCTGACGGCCGGTTTTTGCCCTGGTTTATTTCATCAGTAATGCTTATGCCAGTCGCATTAGCATCATCCATCCTATAGAATATATCATAATTACCACCTGCGTTATCAACCCAAAATTGATGTATAACATTTTCGACAGGATCAGCAGCAAGCGCAACTCTGGATTGAATACTGCTGGTAATTATCCATTCTTCTTCTGCCCAGGCGTTATTCGAAGAGGCTCCATAAATATCTGTCGATGCGTTTCTTGCGTCCGTCCACCCAATGTATGCCACATGGTTGTTTATTGCGATAGCCGGTTCAGTTTGATTGCTTGTATTTGTGTTTATTCGTGTTGGAGTCCATGTGGTTCCATTCGTGGAACTTGATATCCATATATCCTGGTTTCCGCTGCGATCATCCACACAGGCAATATATATGGTATCAGTTGTATCATGGTCTATTGCAATTACCGGCGAAGTCTGATTATATTCATTACCCGCATCATTAAAAGTAACTGGTGCTGGTGTACTCCATGTAGCACCATCAGTTGATTTGGACACATATATACGCGTTTTATCGCTTGTTGAACTTTTTCCCTGCCATGCAACATACAAATTATCGTCGCTGTCAATGGCAATTACAGGATAGGTGTGTAAGCCGGAAGTGCTGTACACAACAGAGCTTGTTCCAAAAGAAATGTCACTTTTTGCGAGTTTGCCAATATAAATATCAGCATCACTCGACGAATTTGTCTGGTCCCATACAACCCAGATATTTCCTGAAGAGTCAGTCGCGGCAGAAGGGTGGTCTTGAATAAGAGAACCTGTGTCTGAATTAACTTTCAGGTTCGCTCCAAAAGAACGCATAACGGTATAGAAACTGTAAGGTTCTTTATTCATAATGTTGCCGTCTTTATCAACTGCATAAGCAAGAACATCTACCTTCTGCTCGTAATCAAATATGCTGGAAGGCAGGAAGAAAAATGTATAAGCTTTTTCTGTACCAGCACGTCTGCATGTGCCTGACGAAGAGTTGTAAGTACCGTTGGGTTCCGCTGAAGCGCCATCATAAATAACCGTGCCCTCAACCCAAATTTTTACTGTATTGGCATCTACTCCGCTTAGACTGTCTGTGATTTCCAGCATAATATATGAGTTCCTTGCAGCCTGAATGGAATTCGGTTCAGGAAAATATTCAGATATGTCCGGAGCGGTTTCATCATCATCATTCAGAATTGTATAAGTATGAGTTACCCTTGTACCTAAAGAGGTACCTGTTGGATTGCTTAAAGTAACTATGATTGTCTCATTTTCTTCAACAATTGAATCATCATTAATTGTAATTTCGATGTAATTGTATTCTCCTGTAGATATTGTCAGTGTGCCTGAATCCAGCACATAATCATTACCTTCTCCTGTGGCGGTTCCGCCTGTTACTGAATAATCAACAGTTCCTGTTATATAAATAGAATAAACATCAGCAAAAAGGCCAACTTTTAATGATATAGAATTTTCAGACTCATAGCCGCTCGAACTGGATTCGTAAAATGCAATACGGTTCCCGTCATCATCATTTTTAATAGTATATTCATGGCTATCATAAGATCCTAATGTTGCATTTGTCGGATCGCTTAGTGTAATAATGATTGTTTCGTCATCTTCTCCATAGATATCATATACTGTATATAATGGAACGTATTTTATTGTTTCTCCGGGTGAGAATGTTAGTGTGCCTGGATTTAATGTATAATCAACACCTCCCCCTGTAGCAGTGCCGCCGGTAACAGAATATTTAACGGTAACTGTATTGGTATTTGCTTCTGAAAGAACTACTTTAATAGGAATAGGCGGTTTATAAGATTCAATAGCGTATGAAGATGATGAATAAAAAGCTACTGTAGGAGTAGTCTGAGCTTGCAGCGGCTGTATGCAAAAAAACAACTCGGCTATAAAACAAATAATTATTTTTGACAAAGTTTTCATTTCCCTTATCTCCTAAATAAACCTTAGAAGTCATATAATATTTCTTTGAGTTCTTAATTATCGAGGATTCCAGACAGATTTCCAGCTACGTTTATTCCCTAAACAAGAGACATAAAGCTCTTTATTGCAAGAGATTGATTCGTCTCCTGTTAATATTATTCTATCATTATATTACTGTTTTTTCAACGATTGTTTTTGTTTAGAATATATGGATATACCTTCATTATTGTTAATCAGGGTAATATTATTTATAGAAAGTAAATCGCTCAGCTATTTACTTAAATCATAAATACCTTTTTTCATTTTTGCAAAAATTTTATTCATTTATTATGGCGATATTGCAGAATCCTTATAGGCAGTTTTATAAACGGAGAACATTAAATGGAATTTTATAGGTCGTATATGTTCCAGGCATAGTTTTTAGCTCATTTCTGGAGAATTGGCATAAAAAAGATGAAATTACAGGGAAGATATTGTATTCTTACAGTTTTATGAAAATTGATAACAGATATGAATAGTTACTGAAGTAGAAAACGATTATGGTATCTATAATTACAGTAGAAAATATAAATAAAAGTTACAGGGATGTCAAAGCCGTACAGAATCTGAGTTTTTCGGTCGAGCCGGGAAGCTGCTATGGTTTTTTGGGACCAAACGGTGCCGGTAAAACTACGGCTATGAAAATTATCTACGGAAAATGCACAAGAGATAAAACTCCTGAAAGCATAGTTAATGTTTTTGGATATGACCCAGCTCATGACGAGCTTTCAATTAAGTTCTTATCAGGAGTTGTTCAGCAGGAAGATAACCTGGATGACGAATTAGACGTTGTTCAAAACCTAATGATTTATTCGAAATTTTACAATATCCATGCCTCAGAAGCCAAAAAACGCATAAAATACCTTCTTGATTTCTTCGAGCTGTCAGATAAAAGCAGGTCAAAAATCAGGGAATTGTCAGGCGGCATGAAAAGAAGACTTGTAATTGCCCGGGCTCTTCTGAATCAGCCTAAACTGCTGATTCTGGACGAACCAACAACCGGACTTGATCCGCAGGTGCGTCATCTTATCTGGGAAAAAATTCGCCAATTGCAGAAACAAAATACGACAGTTTTGCTGACAACTCATTATATGGATGAAGCATTTCAGCTTTGTAATCATATATTGATTATGCACAAAGGGCGTAAAATTATGGAAGGCAGACCCACTGAACTGCTGGATAAAAACATCGAAAAATTTGTTCTTGAGATTCTTAATGTCGAGCTTATCAGCAAGGAAAACCGTGAAAAAGCTCAAAAGAATATAAGGATAGAAGATTCTCCCGGTGTGATGCGTTATTATTCGAATGATATCAGTGTTTTAAAAGATTTTGCTGATTCCTGCATGGAATCCGGCAATTACGTCATCAGGCAGACAAATCTTGAGGATGTTTTTCTGCGTGCAACAGGGAGGCAGCTCCATGACTGAAGTTAAAACTCTTCGATATCCGCCGCTTTATATACGTCTTTATAGTGTCTGGTTCAGGCACATGCGCGTTTATACGCAGAACCTGTTAAGTAATGGATTTCCGCCATTCCTTGAGCCGCTGATTTTCCTCGCTGGAGTTGGAATGGGTCTCGGCGGCTATATTACTGACAAGATTGACGGCGTGCCGTATATTGAATATCTCGGTACGGGTTTGCTCGTAACTACTGCCATGTTCACATCTGCCTTTGAATGCAGTTATGGTACGTATATCCGCCTCGAATTCGAAAAAGTGTACGATGGTATGCTTGCAGCACCGATGACAGTTAATAACCTGATTGTCGGCGAAATGATTTGGGCAGGGACTAAAGGATTTTTCTTCACATTTGCGGTTTTGTGTGTCCTTTCGATTTTTAAGATAATTTTGATTCCTTATGGTTTATTAGCGCCATTCGTCGGATTTTTAACAGGATTGATGTTCGCGTCTTTTTCGCTGCTTGTAACTTCTTTTGTAAAAAACATTAATCATTTTAATTTCTATTTTACAGGTTTTATTTCTCCGATGTTCTTTTTCTCAGGCGTGGTTTTTCCAATTGAAAATTTGCCGGATTATATCAGACCGGCAGCAGAGATGGTTCCCCTTACACATTCAGTCCGATTAGTAAGGGCAATCTGTACCAATAGTTATAAACCGATTTTGCTATTGGATATGATTTACATTGTGTTTTTTATTATGATTTTTGGTTATTTTGCCATAAAACGTTTAAAAAAGCGGCTTGTGAGTTAAATAAAGCGTTTTTTAAAGAAACAAATCTCATTATCGCAAGCTATATAATATAAAATTTGCCTGTTTTAATCCAAAAGTATAGAAAAATAAAATAAGTTAAAAAATGTTGGAAGTGGTTTATTGCAGAAGAAATTTTTTATATAAAAAAGAAAATTTCTTGATTTATGCAAACGCTTGTTTTAAACTGCTGTATGAAACGTGCGTTTAGGAGTCTCATTAGGACCGCATCACATGAGAAAAAGCCGAACTGCCTTGCCGTTAAGTCAATGTATATTAAGTGTTTAAGTTAAAAATGGAAAATTATATATGAAAAAAGAAATTGATAAACCTAAAGAGAATAAGAAAGCAGGGAACTGGTTTATTCGCAATGTTATCAAGGTAATAATTATTTTCACTGCCATCGCTGCACTAACTTTCATAGCGAAAATGCCTAAGAAAGAAAATGAAATTATTGAATCTGAACCGCCGTCTGTAAATGTTAAGGTAATGAATGTAATTCCGGAACCGGAGTTTCCGGACACGATTAAACTTCCTGCCATCGTTGAACCGAACAAGATAGTTACAATCTCTGCGGAAATTGATGGAAGAATAGAAAATATTCCTGTTACAGAGGGCAGTTATATAAAGAAGGGCGATTTGCTTATCAAGCTTCGGACTGATCTTATTTTGCCCCAGTATAAGATGGCAGAAGCACAGCTCCAGCGGGATGAAATCGAATATAAACGTATGGCAAATCTTGTTAAAGGTGAAGCTACCTCGCAAAGCGATTTTGATAATGCCAAGACGGAGCTCGATATCAGCAAAGCACAATTCGAGGAAATAAAGGCACGACTGGAACGTGCGAGTATAATAGCGCCTGCAAGCGGCGTATTGAATAAGATTAATGTCGAGGAAGGTGAATATATCCAGCCCGGAACGCCAGTAGTTGAAATCGTGGATAATGATACAGTCAAAGTTGTGGTAGATATTCCGGAACGTGACATTTCGTTCTTTTCAACAGGCAAGCAGGCTGAAGTTTATACTGATTATAAAGACGAAGAAAAAGTTCTTTCAGGTACAATTACTTTTATAAGTGCATTGGCAGATGAACTTACTCGTTCAACTCGTGTTGAGATAACACTTCCAAATGAAGAGAGATGTCTGCACAGCGGCCAGATTGTCAGTGTTGTTATGACTCGACAGATTTTAAAAGACGTGATTATGATTCCGCTTTCTGCTGTAATTCCAATGGAGAATGGAAATGCGGTATATGTAGCCAATTCTTCCGTTGCGAAAAGACATGAGGTGGAAATTGGTATTATAAAGGGAGACAGGGTTCAGGTGAAAAGCGGCCTGCAGCCTGATGAAAAATTAATCATATCAGGTCATCGTCTTGTCGTACCGAACCAGAACGTTAAAATTGATCCGGAGAATCAATAGAATCCTATGTTACTAACAGATGTTGCCATTAAAAACCGGACTACGATAGCCGTAATTGGAATTATAATTGTTTTGGCGGGAAGTTATAGCTATATGACTTTGCCGCGGGAAGCCTTCCCTGATATTCCGATTCCTCAGATTATGATTAGTACGATGCACGAAGGTGTTTCACCGGAGGACATCGAAACATCCATAACGATGAAAATCGAGAAGGAGCTGAACAGTATCAGTGGTGTAAAAGAAATTACATCGAGCAGCGCCGAGGGTATGTCACTGATTAGCGTTGAATTTACGCCTGATGTGCCAACCAATGTGGCGCTTCAGCGTGTGCGTGACCGCGTGGATAGAGCTAAAGGAGAACTCCCGACAGACGCAGAAGACCCGATAATCAGCGAGATTAATCTTGCAGAGATGCCCATTATGTACATCAGTATCTCTGGCGATGTATCACCTGTTCAGCTTAAGGGAATAGCCGACAAATTACAGGATCAAATTGAAATGGTGCCGGGTGTTTTAAAAGTTGAAATTTCAGGTGACCTTGAACCTGAAATCAGGCTTGAATTCGATCCCGAACGTTTGGCTATGTATAATCTGACTATTGCGGAAATACTGGCGCTGATTCCCTCTGAAAATGTGAATATTTCTGCCGGAAGTCTTGAAACCGAAGGCACGAAATTCAATATACGTATCCCGGCTGAGCTTGTTACCGCCGAGGAAGTTGACCACCTCTTGCTGACGGTTCGTAACGGCTTGCCTATATATCTGGCGGACGTGGCAAATGTACGGGCCGCTTTCAAGGATAGAACAACTTACTCGCGTCATACCGGCCGAGACAATATCACCAGAGACAATATCACTCTCAGTATTCAAAAGCGTGTCGGTGCGAATGTAGTCTTTGTCTCTGATTATATTAAATATATAATCGATGAAGCACAGAAAATTGCCCCGGGTGCACTGAAATTTGACATAACATATGATATGGCAAAGTATATTCGTGATATTGTCGCAGACCTTGAGAATAATATACTCGCGGCCTTAATCATGGTTGTTGTTATTTTGCTGCTGTTCCTCGGTTTTCGTACGGCAATAATCGTTGCTATGATTATACCTCTGAGCATGCTTATCACTTTCTTTCTGATTCAGGCGCTTGGTTTTACTTTGAATATGATTGTATTGTTTTCGCTTGTGCTTGTTCTTGGTATGCTGGTAGATAATGCTATCGTTATTACAGAAAATATTTTCAGGCATATACATCTCGGATATAACCGGATGGATGCAGCAATTCTTGGTGCAAGGGAAGTAGCCTGGCCTGTTATTACTTCCACACTCACGACAGTTGGCGCTTTTCTTCCTTTAATATTCTGGCCCGGGATGATGGGCGAGTTCATGAAATATCTGCCTATTACCTTGTCTCTTGGTCTTTTGTCTTCGATGTTTGTCGCTTTGGTTTTTAGTCCGGTTATATGTTCTATATTTCTCGGCCGAGTGCATGAAGAAAAGACCACTGAAAGCTGGTTCATTATAAATTACCGCAAGCTTCTTAGGCTTTGTCTTGGAAATCCAGGCATGACTTTGTTTTTGGCTTTATGTGTTCTTGTTGCGATGGTCACTATTTATGCTAAAATTGGCAAGGGAACTGAGTTTTTCCCGTCTGGCGACCCGGAAAGGGCGGTTGTCAGTATCAGGTCGCCGCAGGGTACAAATATAAATGAGACTGATCGTATCGTTCGCCTGATAGAAGAACGTATCGCACCTTATCAAAAATATATCAAACATACTGTCACGAATGTAGGTTCCGCCGGTGGAGGCATGGACCTTGTCGCAAGCGCAGGAGGCCCGCACCTGGCGGGTATTACGCTGACATTTCAGGATTTCGCGGTTCGTGAGCGTCCGTCTTTGGATGTTATCGCGGATATCAGAAAAGATATTTCTGATATTGCAGGAGCCGAAATAAAAATCGAACAGGAAGAAGATGGGCCTCCTACAGGCGAACCCATAACTGTGCGTGTTATGGGAGAAGATTTCAAAACGCTCGAACAGCTAAGCAGTCAGGCTCAGAGAATTATTGCGGAGGTGCCGAATGTTGTTAATTTGAGAAGCGATCTTGAAGCTGCACGTCCTGAGCTGAACTTTACAGTTAACAGACGAAATGCGATGCTTCTTGGTGTAAATACAGCTATTGTAGGTAATTTTTTGAAAATGGCTGTTTTCGGTTCGAGAGTCGGAAGTTATCGCCAGTACAACGATGAATATGATATTACGGTTCGTCTTCCATTCGACCGGAGAGTAAATATTGACGAGATGAATTTGCTGCAGGTGCCGAATGCGGCTGGTCGTGCTGTGCCGCTAAGCTCACTTGGTGAATTCTCCTACAAAGGCGGATTCGGAACGATTAACAGAGTTGACCAGAAACGAACTGTAACTCTGACTGCCGATGCTGAAGGACGTCTTAGTTCAGATGTACTTTTAGATGTACAGACAAAATTGAAGGATAATCTGGCATTACCTGATGGTTATAATATCGATTATGCCGGTGAGAAAGAGACTGAAGATGAATCAAGAGCTTTCCTTAGCAAGGCTTTCGGCATTGCATTGTTCCTGGTTACGCTTGTGCTTGTAACGCAGTTTAATTCGATAAAGGTGCCTTTAATCATTATGACGACCGTGATTCTTTCTCTTATCGGGGCGCTTATAGGATTGCTGGTTTGGGACTTGCCTTTTGGTATTATTATGACCGGAATTGGAGTAATAAGCCTTGCAGGTGTGGTAGTGAATAATGCTATTGTTTTATTGGCTTATACACAGCAGTTACAGAAGCGTGGTATGGATCTGCTTAGTGCCGCATCTGAAGCAGGAGTTACACGTTTGCGCCCTGTATTGCTGACCGCTGCCACGACGATTATTGGTTTGGTGCCTATGGCAATCGGTATATCTTATGACTTTCACTCTTTTACATGGGCAACAAAAAGCGAATCTTCACAATGGTGGCGCAATATGGCAGTAGTTGTCATTTTCGGTTTGGGTTTTGCAACAATACTAACATTAGTTGTTGTTCCATCGCTCTATGTTATGTTTACTCGTTTGTCACACTTGTTTGGAATAAAAGATAAACAAGCGGCACATCCTGCAATCGAGCCGGAAATATCAACCCTTTAACGGCTGTACCGGAAAGTAACCTGTTTGGAATAAAAAATAGTGATTAGTCTTTATCAGCTATTCCCAGGTCTTCTTTTGTGATTATACTGTCAAATATATAACCTGCTTTGTTGATATTTTCTCTGGCTCCTTGTTTGCGGTCGATTACACAGACGATTTTTTTAATTGTTGCGCCTGCTTCTGTGATAATTTTCGCCGCTTCGAGGACCTGGCCGCCGGTTGTTGCAATATCTTCGACGAGCAAGACCACATCTCCGGCTTTCAGGACACCCTCGACCATTTTGCCTGTGCCGTACCCTTTTTTACTGTTGCGCACGATTATCCAGATTTTGCCTGTTTCCATCGCTGCCGCTGCCGCTAACGCGACACCGCCAAGCTCTGCGCCTGCAATTAAAGTGACATTATCTCCTGCGTGTTTCGCGAATTCCTGACCGAGTGCTTTCAGTATATCCGGGCAGGTTTCAAAAAGATATTTATCGAGATAATACTTGCTCTTTTTCCCGCTGCGCAAAACAAAATCCCCTTCGAGATACGCGGTTTCTTTTATACGTTTTATTAATTCTTTTTTAGTCATAATTTCCTTTAAAATATCTAACTAAATATCAACTCTCCATACATGTGCAGCTTTTTCGGCTAATTCTGATTGCCGATTTTCAAGAGCTTTTGGATTCCATATATCAAAACTCTGTAAGTTCTTACTCAATGTAAAAGTACTCTCGAGATAAATTTTAAGTTTTTCTGGATAATCTTTTTGTCCACATTTATCATTATCGTTTTTATCCAACAAAGTATAATTACCAAGCCGATTCGAATATTGTTCATATTCATTCATGTCAAAATATTTTTCCCATTCTTCTGTAGGAGAGTCAGGAAGTATATGTTCTATAGTGGTCTTACCATCATCAAAATCGTATGTTTTGTTGGACATATAATTTTCTAAACTGAAAAGGATGTATCTTACTAGTCTTTTTTTACTTTTTGCATTGATCGATTTGGATGCGAAAGTACTTTTAAAGGTTCTATCATCGATATAAACATCATTTAAATTTTCAAAAATAACATTAGCTTGTGTTAGTTCTCCATTAAATATTTTCTGTGCAACTTTATTATAAGCAACTTCGATGTTATTTGGATTCATTCCACCTATTACACTATACCGAAATGAAATTACTACGCAATATTTCAAGAGTTTAATAAATTCGGCATTGTCTAATTTTTCCTTTGCAGAAAGAAGTAGAGAATAACATTGTCTCACGTTAAATAGCTTTAGTTCTTCAATACTTTTCTTTTTCAATTTATCGTCCCGCCAAAGGTCATCTTCTGGATTTCTAAAAGCTGCGTATATATCAGCCATGTTCTCGAGATCGTCTAAAAGGGATAAAGCACTTACGGAATCTTGTAATGTTCCTTTAATATCTTTGAAAAGAGATTGTTGGCGTGATAATGGAAAACGAGAATTCCAAAAATGTCTCAAATATGTTGGGAAATCAATTTTACCCAATGTATTATTAATAGACTGCCATTGTCTTTCTGCTTGGTCAATATCTGCATCTCCTCCAGATGAAACCATTGAAAAAAGAAGATTTTTTAATAAGTCTGTAGTTGAGAGACGAACACCTCTGGCATTAAGGGTTTCAAAAACTTTATAAGCATTGACTTCATTATTAACTGCTATTGTAGTAAAGCAAAGGTAATCTGCTATTATATGATTCAGAAAGTTGGCAAGTATTTCACCTTCCAGATTATTTTCGAAATGTTTTTTTATTGCTTCATAAAAATAGTCAAATGCTTGAGACATTAATTTCTCTGAAGGTTTTAATCTGCTTGCAGAAGTTTTTTTGCGGAGTCTGATAATATAACTTTGGTAATGATCATCATTGTTACGATTAAGTACTAATTTACTTTTAGTTACCAAAGAAGCAGGATCTTTATAACCAATGAACGTATTTCTTAGGGCTTCACTTCTTGCCCTATTATTTTCTGGTTTAATTTCATTGTCTGCAAGTTCTTCAAGTATCTTAATAATCGCAAGGGCAATGATACTAAGCGTTGTGAGTCTCTGTTGACCATCAATAATGACAAAATTTTTTTCATCTTCTGTCTGTTGGAGAACTATATATCCCATAAAATGAAATTTCTCTGTTTCAAGATCACATATATCATACCATAAATCTTCCCAATGATCCTGTTCCCATGAGTAATCACGTTGAAATCTTGGAACGACAAATGTTCTCCCATTACCAATTAACTCTGTAAAAGAAACTGTTTTTGTGTCAAGATTTTGTTTCATTTTATTGTCCTTACAGTGTAATATTATTATACATTAAGTTCAGATTTTCTGCTAAGTTCTTTTTGATATTTTCTGCAAATTGGTTTCACGATGCTTTTTACGAATTCATCTACCTGTTGCGGGGAGCGGCCAATGTATTTTTTAGGGTCTAAAACTTTTTCAAAGTCGATTTTTGTGAAATCAATATCAGCTTTAAGACGATCGATTAAATCATTTGATCTGCCGAACTGTTTGACCTGGGCTGCTGCGGCCTGCGAGTGAAGTCTTATCTTTTCATGCAATTGCTGCCTGTTGCCTCCGGCTTTGACTGCCGCCATTAAAATATTTTCCGTAGCCATGAATGGCAGTTCAGCCTGAACATGAGAAGCAATCACTTTCGGATAGACTACAAGACCATCAGCGACATTTATAAGAATTTGCAATATACCATCAACTGCCAGAAAAGCTTCGGGAATAACTACTCGTTTATTGGATGAATCGTCGAGAGTTCTCTCGAACCACTGTTCGCTGGCTGTCATGGCCGGGCTTGTTGCAAGACTTAAAACGAGCCTGCTCAGTCCGGTAGCTCTCTCGCATCGCATCGGATTTCTTTTATATGCCATTGCGGAAGAGCCAATCTGACTTTTTTCAAAAGGCTCCTCGATTTCTTTCATATTCGCAAGAAGACGAATATCGTTACACATTTTGTGCGCCGATTGAGCTATTAAAGCCAGAGTATTCACAATCATTGTGTCTGTTTTTCGCTGATAAGTCTGCCCTGTTACAGCGCAGATTTTTTTGAAACCGAATGCCGCCCCGACAGCTTTATCGAGCTGCTTTATTTTGCTGTGATTTCCTTCGAACAATTCGAGAAAAGACGCCTGTGTCCCTGTAGTTCCTTTTACGCCGCGAAAGTGAAGCTCGCTGATTCTGTGTTCGATTTCCTCTAAATCCAGCGCAAATTCATAGCACCATAACGTTGCTCTTTTGCCTACAGTTGTCAACTGGGCAGGCTGGAAATGAGTAAAGCCCAGCGCTGGCAGGTCACGATATTTTACTGCGAATTTTCCAAGCAGATTTATTACCGCCGCAAGCTTGGCCGCGATTAATTGCATAGCTTCCCGCATAATTATCAAATCAGCGTTGTCGCCGATATAGCAGCTTGTTGCTCCAAGGTGGATAATTGGTGCGGCCTTTGGCGCAGCATCACCAAATGTATAAATATGAGCCATTACATCGTGACGAAATTTTTTCTCATAATCTGCTGCCTTTTTGAAATCAATGTCGTCGAGATGTTTGGCCATCTGTTTTATCTGGCCTTCGCTTATATCCAATCCGAGTTTTTTTTCCGCTTTGGCAAGTTCAAGCCAGAGCCTGCGCCATGTGCTGAACTTTTTCTGTGCACCGAAAAGCTCCGACATTTCCCTCGAAGCATTTCTTTCAACTAATGGACTAACATAAATATCATAATTTATCATTGTTCACCAATATGTAGAAGTTAAGAAATATTTTTCTGATACTCATTCAGCAGTTTTTCAATTTCTTTGATATCGCTTTTGCTTAAATTCCAGTCTGAAGCAGGGGATGTTTCAAGAATCTGCTCCGGTTTTCTTGCTCCGACAATAGCGGCTGTAACTTCCGGCCTGCGAAGAACCCAGCTTACAGCCAACTGTGCGCATGTTCTATTGCTGCGCTTGGCAATTTTCTTTAGATGCTCGACAAGCTCAAGAGCTGCGCTGAATCGAGGCTCCTGAAAGTCGGCGATCCTTAATCTGTGGTCATCCGGCGCCAGAGTTTTAAGATAACCTGCGTTGAATTTCCCGGTAAGCAAACCTCTTTGCATCGGGCTGTATGCTATAACACCAATTTCATGCCGTGCGCAGTATTTGAGCAGTTCATTTTCCACGTCACGATGCAGCATACTATAGGGCGGCTGCAAAGATGAGACAGTACCCATTTTGCGAACTCGTTCGAGCTGCCGGACGTTGAAATTAGAAACGCCCAAGTAACGTACTTTACCTTCCTCGAGCAGTTTGAGCATTTCTGCCCAGCCTTCTTCGACATCAGCATCAGGATCAGGCCAGTGCATTTGATACAGGTCTATAACTTCGACATTAAGCCTCTTGAGACTGTTGATACATTCCTGTCGAATGCTTTCTTTTTTCAGGCAGGTAATTTTTTGTTTTTTCTCGTTCCAAAGTATCCCGCACTTGGTTGCTACAATCGGTTTATACCTGCTCTGTTTTAGTGCCTGTGCAATAAGTTCTTCAGAATGTCCAAGTCCATAAGCAGGAGCGGTATCTATCCAGTTTATTCCGGCTTCCATTGCGGCTATAATTGCTCCGATAGCTTCGTTATCGTCCTGTGGTCCCCAGCCGAACTCCCATGGTCCGCCCATTGCCCATGTGCCAAGCCCGACAGTCGTCAGCTCCAAATCTGTTTTACCTAATTTTCTCTTTTGCATCGTTTTTTTTATATATATAAAAGTGTTAAAAAATTGCATATAACATGTATAGCATATTAAGATATTGATATCTTATCAACACTTTTGTATTTTGAGTAGGGCATATTTTCACCTTGGCAGAAAAGAAATAATTATAGGCTGAAGAGTTGTCTTTTAGGATCTCGGTAATTGATTTACTTTAAACAGACTTGCATAATCTAAGCGGTTATATTAAAAGAGTTTACAGATTATTGATTCGCGAAGGGCTTTCGCATTTGGAACATTTAAAAAATTAATATCCATATCTGTTTTCACTTGCTGTCAGGACAAATCCGTTCGATTTCAATGCGTAAGTTGAAGTGCGATAGGGTGAGTCTCTGATTAAAATTATATTGTTTCCTGTAAAGCAAACGGGCTGCAGAAACGATCTGCAGCCCTGGCGTTCGGAGATAGTCAAGAAGAAATTTTATGCCCCACATTTTAACTATAACATAATATTTTATGCTTTCTTTTTTCTGCGAAGCAGCCCGAGAGCGCTTCCCATTCCTAATAAAACCATAGTTGCCGGTTCCGGCACTGCCACGAGGAAGTCCTGCATTCCATCATAGCTGAAGATCCGCAGGTCGGCCATTGGTCCGGTTCCATCGAGAGAGTGCAGCCAGTTATTTGCAATTATGGAATTAACATAATCCGAAGCAAATCCACCTGTACCTGGAGTACCATCTACTGTGACATCCCAGGCTAACGGATTTCCGGAGAAATTCTCGTGAACAATTTCCCATATACATGCTGCAAATACAGCAGCTTGACTGTTTTGTTTGTCTGTGTAGGTATCACCTGTCACCCAGCCCGGATCGTAATATCTTCCCCATAATTCCTGAAGATACATTGCTTTCGTTTCGCCCATTGCACTTCCGAGAAAAGTAGTCGGTCGCGGCCCGGAAGAAGGCTTAATAACATCATAAGTCAGTGAATAGTTGTATCTCGGCTCGGCTAGTTCTATACAGAACGCGCCAATTGTGCCATTGGACCAGAGTTTTCCTTCGTTTGTACCTCCGGTTTTAATAAACTTAGCAACGCCGGCATAAACAGGCATACCTTGAATATAGCCTCCCCAAACCAGCATTGAATCATTTGCGCCATAACCGGCATATGTCAAATCCACCGTACCAAGTATTGTAGCATTAGATAGATGTGGGAAAAACAGGATGACTGATAAATATAATAATATTGATTTATTAAGTGTGTATTTCATCAATTTCCCCCTAAACCAATTTAGCGTTTAGCTTTAGTTTGATATTCAGTCGTTAGATTTTAGTCAAAATAAATCAATGTTGCTAAACACTAATCACAATAATTAATCGGGTGCTCAATGAAATGATTTTGAGAACCCCCCATTTCTATTTATTCGCCCCAAATACTAATTATGAGATTAGTATATCTTATCCTGATAAAATAGTCAAGATTTTTTTCATACATTGGCAGATAAATAGGGAACTTTTTTGGAATATGTCACTATTTTATATTAAAGAATATATTTTAGGACTTTGCGAAGTTTTGGTATAAAAAGTTTTTATTTATCTTTTTCAGGATCGAGGAGATCAGGTCGATTTTTTTTTGTTCTTTCTATGGATTGCTGCTTTCGCCATTCGGCGATTTTTTTGTGGTTGCCGCTTAGAAGTATATCAGGGACTTTCATGCCTCTGAAAACTTCCGGTCTTGTATATTGCGGGTATTCTAAAAGTCCATCGCTGAAAGAATCATCCCTGGCAGAGTCCTCATCACCGAGGGCGCCCGACAGGAGTCTAACTGTCGCGTCGATAATGACCATAGCGGCTAACTCGCCGCCGTTGAGAATATAATCACCGATAGAGATTTGCTCGGTGTCAAGACCTGTCCTGATTCGCTCATCGAAGCCTTCGTATTTTCCTGCAATTAGAATGAGCCTTTTTTCAGCGCTAAGCTCAAGTGCTTTTGCCTGATTAAATGTCTTTCCCTGGGGAGTAAGAAGAATTGTTCGTGCCTTTTCCTGTGATAATTTTAAGACATGCTCGAAACAGTCGAAGACGGGACCCGGCATCATAACCATGCCCGGTCCGCCTCCATATGGTTTATCATCGACTTTGCGATAGCTATCTGCTGCAAAATCCCTGATGTCGGTCATAACAATTTGAATTAATCCTTCATCCTGAGCCCTCTTGATAATGGAGCAGTTCAGGTGTGATGCAAACACTTCGGGAAAAAGCGTAAGAATATCTATTCTCATGAATGATTATGTTGTTTTAGTTCCTGCTTCGGCTTTAGCTTTTTCTTCTTCAGCTTTTTTCTTTGCTTCAGCATCAGCCTTTGCTTTTTCAGCGGCGGCTTCGGCTGCTTTTTGAGATGCTATTCTCTGTGCCTTATTGAAAAGCCTGCCTTTCGAGCTGGATATGGTTCTTGCTTTTTTCAGACGTGCAGTTTTTTCCTCTGCATATTTATTCTTGATACCATGGCGCAGCAGAATTTCCGAAACAGTATCGCTCGGTATAGCTCCATTGTTGAGCCAGTACTCGATACGCTCACGATTAAGTATAATCTGTTTTTGGACGTCTTTTTCAAGGGGGTCATATTGTCCGAGTTTTTCTATAATCTTGCCATCACGAGGAAAACGGGATTCTATAGCGTTGATTCTGAAAAACGGCCTGTGACGTCTTCCCATTCTTGTCATTCTGATTTTTACTGCCATGATTTTACCTTTCTACAATATATAATTAATTTCCGTGACTTTAACATTTAGCGTCACGAAACAAGTTTATTTTTTGACAGGATTACAGGATTTACTGGATATCTGTTCCTGATATAAACCTAATAGGATAAAAGTTTTCTGCTAAATTTGCAAGAATTTTTTATAAAAACTTATCTGAAAATGACTTATCGTTGATTTTGAGTTGAAATTTTCAGGTTTTTTTGCAGTGTAAGATATAGCCGTTTATGAAAATTGCAAAGTTTGCTGTATCCACGCCGGCATCTTTGGCGATTTTATGTATCTGGTTATCTGTAAGGTTTGAGACGTTTTGCTTTTCCGAAGGCGTCATTATTGCGACTGCACTTTTTAATTGAGCCAGCTCTTTTGAAGTCGGACAAGCCAGCATTGCCAATTCGCTTGTACCTTTTGAGTCCTTAAATTGCGTTCTTACTAACTGGCCGTATTTGTTGTCTGAAAAGAGGGCAATTTCTTCAAGGTATTGTTCGATAGAGATATTTTTACTTATTCCCGTCTTAATTTTCCTCTTCTTTTAATGATTTTTTTTCTTCTTGATCTCTGTTTGATTTTTCTGCCGCTGGTCATCATCTGGTTTATCTGGTTCATACCCCCAGAGAAGAGATTCTTCAGACCTCCGAAGCTGCCGCCGCTGACTGCTTTTATCATATCTCTGCTGCGTTTGAAAGTTTTTACCAGTCCAGCGACTTCCTGAACCTCTACTCCTGAACCAGCAGCAATTCTCCTTCTTCTGGATAAATCTATCAGTTCAGGATCTTTCCTTTCGGACGGCGTCATGGAATATACCATCGCTTCCATTCTTTTCATCTCGGCACCATCGAAATTCAGATCATTAAGCTGTCCCATTCCCGGCATCATTTTAAGCAGGCTTGCCATACCACCCATTTTTTTGACTGTCTGCATCTGCTTGAGAAAATCATCGAAGCCAAAACTTCCCTTCATCATTTTCTGCTGCATTTTCTGGGCTTCCTGGGCGTCAAAATGCTCCTGGGCTTTTTCGACCAGTGTTACGACATCACCCATACCAAGAATTCTGCCAGCCATGCGGTCAGGATGAAATTCTTCGAGTTTGTCTAATTTTTCCCCGACACCAATGAATTTGATGGGTTTTCCTGTAACCGCTTTTACGCTGAGAGCGGCACCGCCGCGCGCGTCGCCATCCAGTTTTGTCAGAATAACGCCGTCAAGCTCTAATATTTCATTGAATTGTTTGGCGGAATTAACTGCGTCCTGGCCGGTCATTGAATCGCAAACAAGGTAAATCTGATGAGGATGAACAGTTTTAGCGACATCAGATATCTCGTCCATCATATCTTTATCGATATGCAAACGACCTGCGGTATCAAGAACAACTACATCGCAGCCGGTCTTTTGGGCATGATTTATCGCATTTTTCGCAACTTTTACTGCGTCTTTGGTATCTTCGCTGTAAACTTCGATTTCGAGTTGCTGTCCGAGTATTTTCAATTGCTCGATAGCGGCTGGTCTTTGCAGGTCGTCTGCAACAAGCAGGGGCTTTTTACCTTTGGCAACAAGATATTTCGCGAGCTTTGCGGCTGTTGTTGTTTTACCGCAGCCCTGAAGGCCGGCCAGCATGATTATCGTCGGTCCGGGTGATACGAAATATATTCGTGTATCGACAGGTCCCATCAGCCTGGTTAGCTCATCATTGACGATTTTTATCATGACCTGGCCCGGATGAAGGCTTTTTATCACCTCAGCGCCGAGAGCTGCCTGCATAACATCCTTGCAGAACTGCTTAACGACGTTGTAGTTCACATCCGCCTCAAGAAGTGCTTTTCGCACATCATGCATCGCATCGGAGATGTTCGCTTCTGTGATTCGGCCTCGACCAGAGAGGTTACGAAAAACGGAATTAAATTTATCTGTTAATGATTCAAACATAATTTCAATTTTCAGCTTTCGATTCTCAATTTTCCAGCTTTTGCTTCTGAGAATACTCCATAATGAACTTTTTTATTTTCAGTGGAGTATGGATTGTAAATTGAAAAGTCTGATGTTGCAAGGGTAAAATCCGATTTAGATATTAGGAATCAGTGATTTTCGTTTATTGGCAAGAGGAATATTGACAAAAGAAGCGGGCAGGATAAGATAGAAAATATTATCAGGATTATAATAAGTAATCAAAAGGATTGGAGGTAAATATGAAAAGAGCACTAATTATTAGTGCATTGTTGATAGTTCTGGGAATTGGGATTTTTGGAGGAATCTTTCATACAACCAATTCCCCGCCGACAGCTTCAGATGACAGCATCAGTACTCAGGAAGATACTCCTGCTGCAATTACTCTGAAATGCAGCGATTCTGACGGAGATTTACTATCCCTGATAATAGAAAATGAACCGTCTCATGGCACCTTGAGCGGAAAAGAACTGAATCTCATTTATGTTCCCGAACGTAATTTCAGCGGTATAGACAGCTTTACTTATAAAGTGAACGATGGAAAATCGGAAAGTAATTCTGCCGCAGTTTCAATTGTGATAACACCCGTGAACGACCCTCCGACCGCAGTTGATGATATAATTGAAATACTGGAAGATGTGTCTATGATTCCGATTAATGTATTGGATAATGATACTGATGCGGACAATGACCAGTTGACTATATTGGGAGCAATCGGTGGCAGCCAGGGCGACAAAGTTATAAATAACGATAATAATCAAATTATATATACACCAAATAAAAATTTTTCCGGTTCAGATTCCTTCAGCTATACCATAAGTGATGGTCAGGGCGGAACCAATACCGGCACAGTGCGTATTAAAATCACTCCTATAAATGATAAACCGGTAATAAGGTCAAAAGCTCCTGCTCCTCTAATAAGATTCGGCAACAAGTTCGTGTACGATGTCGATGCCAGAGACTCCGATCCCGAAGATACTCTGATTTACAGCTTAACAACAAAACCGGAAGGCATGACAATAGATTCGACAACTGGTCTGATAGAGTGGGATCCCGGGAAAGAACAGATCGGTGTATATAATATACAAGTCGAAGTGACAGATGACAGTAATAAACCTGCTTCGGATACGCAAACTTTTACATTGGCTTTAACGTCTCCGGATTCACCAATATCTCAATTATTGAAAGTCGAAGATGGCTATAACAGCCAAACAAAGAAAAATTTACTGTCGGAAGGCATAGTTCCAATAATCGAAGAAAGCGATAACAAATGGCATGAAATACAGGGAGGAGCTTATATTTCGTGTTCGTTTGCAGATATATATATACCTTCCGGTGCAGTGATTTCGTCTGTATCTCTTTCTGTTGAGCATTTTGAGAGCAGGGGTTTTCCTGTTGGATATCTGCAATGGAGTATAGGAACCGGATGGCCGGACAAGCCTGATGTCTGGTACTCCATTAGCGCTCCAATACATGAGGGACAGACACAGGAATCTGCAGATTCCTGGGAAATTACAACTTTTGTCGATACTCCCGAAAAAATAAATTCTTTCCAGCTTCAGGTCAATAATACTAATAATATTACATCGCGAAAAGCATCAATTGATAACATTTATCTGATTGTTAAATGGTATTGATTTGGCATTCATTAAAAAATCATTTATATTATAAGTAGAAAAGGCAGGAAAAACGTGAAAAGCTGAAAAACAAAACTGCTAATTCAGGCGTTTTGTTCCTATAATTTAGCCTTTAACATTTTGACTTTTCAGTTTTTTGCTAACATCATAATACTCCTTTCTTCTAAATGGGGGGCTGGTCAACGGCTATGGTCAGCCCCACTCTTTTTTTAAATCCTGCGAATTGAGAAAATAATTCTCCCATCAATTTTTTTTCATTTCATTGTATCTGGCTTTTTCGTGAAAAATCTTGATATTGCACCAATTTCACTTATAATCTCCAATGTTTTGTCAGCGGTTTGTTTTGCTTAAAAACAGTGAGAATAAAGATTGGAGGTTACAAAAATGAAGTGCCTCAAATGCGGTCAGGAAAATCGCAACGATATAAAAAGGTGTGTGAATTGCAGTACGCCATTATTATGGACGCCGGATTCTGATTCAGATGAGCATGTTGTCATCAAAGTAAGCAGGCTTGCAATTGCGGCGATTGTTTTAGCCTCTTGCGGTTTGTTGTTTATTTTCTTTGGTTTTTTGGCTCCATACGCAAGAACACAAAGTCCCATATCATCAATAAGAGGCTTATTCTTTTTATTAAGTCTTATTATGTTCATACTTGCCTTTATATGTGGATTTATAGGCTTGATAGGAATAGAAATAAGCGGCGGGAAAAAAACAGGAATAAGTTTCGCTATCGGAGCGATTGTTGCTTCAGTGCTCGGATGTATCTTACCTGTGGGTGTGCTTTTTTTGACACGGACTCGAAGCGTTGCTTTTGTAATGGTTTGCGGAACAAATCTCTCTGGTTTGGGTAAAGCTATGCTCATCTATGCCAACGATTATGATGACGAGTTTCCTCGCGCAGGAGGAAAGGGCAGTACATGGGGACAATCAGTCAATTATGCCGCTGCGACTCGGCATCAAGCCTATGGTTTAAATTCACAAGGTACAGGCGGTTCGGCTACGATATCATCTTCTTTATATTTACTGGTAAAATATGCTGAGGTTACACCAAAGTCATTTATCTGTCAAAGCAGGTCGAAAGATGGCACAGGTGATAAAGGAGTTTCCGAGTTTAAACCGTCAGGAAATATAGATTTAATCTCACTTTGGGATTTCGGGCCGGAACCCTGGAAGCACAACAGCTATGCGTATCATATGCCATACGGACCAAATGCCTTAACAACCTCAAGCAATCCCGCCATGGCGGTAGCTGCTGACAGGAATCCATGGATACCTTCGTTAGGCTGGGGAGTTAAAAATTTTAATTCCTTTAGTCCTGATGGAGGTAAAAACTTTACGAAAATTGGCAATGCTCCATGTCATCGGGACGAAGGGCAAAACGTATTATTTCTCGATAGTCATGTAAATTTTGAGGACAAGTCTTTTTGCGGCATCAACCAGGATAATATTTATACCTCGTGGAATGGAAGCGACATTCGCAAAGGAACGCCGCCGAAAGTTGGAAGCCAGCCTGTCGATAAGCTGGATTCGCTGCTCGTGAATGATCCACCCCTACAGAAGC
Organism: Sedimentisphaerales bacterium; assembly: GCA_016931715.1. GTDB lineage: Bacteria > Planctomycetota > Phycisphaerae > Sedimentisphaerales > Anaerobacaceae > JAFGPS01. Next base: position 6,176 of record JAFGEF010000163.1, on the reverse strand, counting down.
CATGATTTTATTGGAGAAAAAATTATGAATGATATTCAGAAAGAAGAATCCAGTTCGTCTGTACAAGTCAAAGTAAGCAGGCTTGCAATCATTGCAATAATATGTGCAATACTCGGTATCGTTTTTGTGCCATATATTGCTCGGAATAGTGATCCTGAATATTATGATAATTTGAATATCACATCAATAACATTTCTTAGATTAGCCGGTTATTTAAGCCTTTCTTTATTATTAACTTCAGTCATTCTTGGATTTGTAAGTCATATCTTGATAGAAAAAAGCGGAGGCAAGGTAACCGGGAGAGGTTTTGCTGTCGGTGCTATTGTATTATCAATAATAGGAGGATGCTTATTAATTTTATGGATATCAACTTTTTTTGCCAGATTACCGGCTTTTAGAATACTTTGCGGCACGAATCTTTCCGGCTTAGGTAAGGCTATGCTTATTTACGCTAATGATTATGATGATAAGCTTCCTTCTCAGAACATTACATGGGGTACAAGTGTAAAATGGGATGCCGCAACTCAACAGGAAGCCTATGGTTTAAATCAGGATGGTACAGGCGGTTCTGCGACAATATCATCATTTCTGTATCTTCTGGTCAAGTATGCCGAAGTGCCTCCAAAGTCATTTATTTGTGCAGGTGATAAACAAGTGAGTGAGTTCAAATCTGGAAATTATGGTATAAAGAATGGGAACATTACAGATTTTTGGGATTTTGGGTCGGAGCCTTGGAAGCATAATAGTTACGCTTATCAAATGTCTTTTGGGAAAAATGCTTTAACGACTTCAAACAATTCAGATATAGCGATAGCGTCTGACAGGAATCCGTGGATTGCATCACGTAGATGGAAAATTAAGAATTTTAATTCTTTTAATCCTGATGGTGACAAAGAAATGATACAACAAGGAAATGCTCCTACTCATGCTAATCAAGGACAAAATGTATTGTATCTCGATAGTCATGTGGAGTTTGAAAGTGTTTCTTTCTGCGGTGTTAATCAGGATAATATTTATACATCAAGGAATGGAAGCGACATTCGCAAAGGTACGCCCCCCGTATTGGGCAGCCAGCCTGCGGGAAATATGGATTCGCTGCTTGTAAATGATCCGCCTGTCAAAAAACCTTGAAAAAATTAAAAAAGAGAAATTATGTGCTTTCATTATAAGATATTGCCTTATAAAATATGAGAACTTTTTAGTGAAGATGATTTAGGTTGGCTGATTTGGGAGAAACAAATGAAAACAAAAAACGGCAAAAAAACACAGATTTTATTAGTTTTAACAACAATTATTTTAATTTTCAGCTCAGGCTGCGGCGAGCAGATGAAGCTGAAGCCTATATATGACAGGGCAATATTAGGCGCGCTCATAGGCGGGATAGTGGGCTATCAATCAGATGAAACCGGAGAAGGAGCCGCAATTGGAGCATCTGTTTTGGCTTTAGGAGAGATTCTCTCACAGATTGACAACCAACCGGGCCGTCAGACTGAACCAAAGCATGAAAACGGGAAAAAACCTGTTAGCGGAAGTATCATAGAAACCTATATTATTGAAATCCATAACGAAAACGGCTCGATTACACCTGTCGAAATCAGAAAAGAGGGAGATGGTTACGTCGGTCCGACGGGCGAGCACTATGAAAAACTGCCAACGGAAGAGCAGCTAAAGCCAATTTACGGATTATAAACGCTGTTTTTGAATAATTTTACATATATTCAAAAAAAAGCTTGTTTTTAATACGGAAAGCAGTTATTATACTCGATTCGATATTTGAGCGTTTTCGTTCTCTACAGCCCTAAAGGGCGATGGATGAAGGTATTCGCTATAATGATAAAATACCTTTTATTTACTTAAAAAAGGAGCATAAACAGTGAAAACTGCATTGTTGGATTCCGTTGAAGGCAAATGCCTGAAGAAAAAAGTACCTCACTTTGAAATAGGTGATATTGTTGATGTTCACTGCCGGATTAAAGAAGGCGATAAAGAGCGTGTGCAGATATTTACCGGCACTGTGATAAGCCGCAAAGGCAGGGGAATTAACGAGAATTTTACGGTTCGCCGTATAGTCAATAATGAAGGTATCGAGCGAATTTTCCCGATTCATTCTCCCAATATCATTGATATTAAGGCAGTCAGGAGCGGCAGAACCAGGCGAGCCAAGCTTTATTATCTTCGTGAGAGAACCGGCAAGGCGGTCAAACTGTCTCAGCGACACAGCGAACATACCGTTTCAAAATAATTGTGAATATTGGCTTTGCAAAGGCGAAAAGAAACAGAGGCACAAAGAATCATATGCCTTTGCCCATTTTATTCCTTTGTGCCTTAATCATAGATATTGATATTTAATCGCTTTATAAACAGACGCAAACTTTTATCTAACCGCAAATTACTTGGCAGGTGGGGGGAGAGACGCTGTGAAAAATTCCTCAAAGCTCAAGGTCTGAAAACACTCGCCCGAAATTTTTCATGTAAGACCGGCGAAATAGACCTTGTTATGATAGATTTCGAAGGCTGTATAGTTTTTGTCGAGGTCAGGACGAAAACAGATGAAAAGTTCTCTGATGTAGAATCTTCTATCACGCCCGCCAAGAAAGAAAAGCTAAAAAGTGCGGCTAAATACTTTATTGCATCACATAATATTGAAAATCGCCCATTCAGGTTTGATATAGTTGCGATAGTACTCGGTTTACAGGGCAAGCCGCAAATAAGACATTATGAAAACGCCTTTGTACCATAAATCTTAGTCCGGTAATTTCTGGCTGGAAAAAAAGCAAAATTTTGTTATATTTGAACTTTATGATAAAATTCGCGTATGATGGCTTTGTTTAATGACGATATAATTTTGCGGGTAAAAAAAATGAAGAAAATTGATGTTAAAAAATATCTAAAAAAACAATGGAAAGAGTGGCGGCTGTTCATATTTCTTGTTATTTTTGTGGTTATACCATTCAAATCTTCTCTGGCCGACTGGAACTGGGTGCCTACAGGCTCAATGAATCCGACAATTCTCGAGGGTGATTTAATCTTCGTGAACAAAATTGCATATGACCTGAGAGTGCCTCTTACATTACATCGAATTGCCAAATGGTCGGATCCGCAAAGGGGAGATATTGTAGTATGTTTTTCTCCCGATGACGGCGTAAGACTGGTCAAAAGAGTGGTAGCTCTGCCGGGGGATACGATTTCGATGATAGATAACACGCTTTTCATCAACGGAAAACAACTGGATTATAAACCAATCGATGAAAAGTACAAACACTATTTGTCAGATAGAATCATAAAAAACAGCAAAATGGCAATGGAGGACCTGGATGGTCATTTTCATGCTGTTATGAGTTTTCCTGCATTTGATGCGGCACGCAGTTTCCATCAGCGGAAAGTGCCCGAAGGTCATTATTTTGTCATGGGTGACAACAGGGACAACAGCAGGGATTCGAGAATTTTCGGATATGTCGAAAGGAAAAGCATCATTGGGAAAGCAAAAGGAATTATTACATCCTTCAACATTACCGATAAGTATCAGCCAAGACTTGGAAGATTCTTTGATTCGCTCGAGTAGATTTTAAAGCGGAGTCTCCATTTCTTTTATGTTCTTAAGGATTCTGCAAAATTGAAGTTAGACATATATTGTATGAAGAAAATCGGTTTAAAAGATTTTCTTCATACAATCCGCTGCATTGCTTTAACTGCTTATTTATAAATACTTTAAATTCATTGATTAAGAAAGAAAAAATTAAAAAGCAAGCAATTTTTTCTTTCTTAAAGTATGTCTAACTTCAATTTTGCAGAACTCATTTTTCTGTTCTTCATATTAAAAAACCGCATTTTGTCAGGTCTATGTTCTTGACAATAGTATAATATTTATGATGATATATACTACATGCCAAAGCGAATTGTCATAATCGCGATATTAGTATTTGTATGCCTATTGCTTTATGCAGGCAGCAGGTTTCTTATCAATAAACTTTGTCCATCTTCAAAATACTCCAATTCCGATGAAGATTTAATCACTGCAATGGCTTTTGAGTGGCCGCAGTTTCATGGCCCGAATCGGGACAATTGCTCTGCGGAAACCGGGCTTCTTAAGATCTGGCCTGGCAGCGGTCCCAAATTGCTTTGGAAATGCGATGGCATTGGAATAGGCTGGTCTTCACCTTCGCTTGCGTCAGGAAATATTTTCGTTACGGGAGCCGAGGATGAAAAGGAATTTCTAACCTGTCTTAATTTGTCAGGTATATTAAAATGGAAAGTCTATTACGGCACAGCTCATAAAATGTATTCCGGCACACGTTCAAGCCCGACTATTGATGATGGTTTTGCATATGTTATCAGCGGGACAGGTGAAGTCGTTTGTATTGATATAAAAAAAAGAATGATCGAATGGAAAATAAACGGTTATAAATTATTCGAGGGCAAATGTCATAATTTCGGTATTGCTGAGTCACCTTTGATATTCGGCAATAAAGTTTTTTATACGCCGTGCGGCGAAAGAACTGCAATGGCGGCACTCGACAAGCGTACCGGGCAAATTATATGGGAAAGCGAAAGTCTCCACGAACAAAGTGCATATGTTTCTCCAATAATAATCAGGCGAGGGACACAGGATATTATCGTGACTGTTACGGCGATGTATATTATTGGGATTGATCCGCAAACGGGTGACGTCATCTGGAAGTATCCTTACGTCGAAAACCACAAAACCAAAAGCAAAGTCAATACTCTGATACAAAATGCAGTGATGCCTGTTTATAAAGATGGACAGCTTTATGTCACCAGTGGATATGACCATGTTGGGATTGCTTTGAAACTATCCGAAGATGGACGGCAAATCAGCCTTCTTTGGGAAGATAAAACTTTGGATTGTCATCACGGCGGAGTGATTTTACATGATGGTTATATCTATGGTTCCAACTGGCATAATAATCTGAATGGTAACTGGATTTGCCTGGATTGGAAAACAGGACAGGTTATGTATGACCATAAATGGATAGGAAAAGGCTCAATCCTCTGCGCCGACGGAATGCTGTATTGTTATGAGGAAAGAGAAGGAAATATTGCATTAGTAACACCTTCACCGAAAGGATTTGATATAATCAGTTCATTTAAGATTACAAAAGGAACCGGTGAGCATTGGGCACACCCGGTCATTTGTGACGGGCGGCTTTACATCCGAAGAGGTGATTCCTTAATGGCGTATGATATAAAACAAAAAAAGAAAGAAAATTAAATTATCGACAATATTTTAAGGGGAAAATATGGATATAGTAAAGGAAATGGGTAAAAAGGGATGCGAAGCGGAGAAGATTGCAAATTATGCGATAGAAAATCCCCAGTTTATTAAGCAGCTCATTGAGGGTGTATCCGTTCCGAAGGGCAGTATCAGGTTCGGATATGAGAAAGTGCTTCGCCTTATCAGCGAGCGGCGTCCCGATTTAATTTATCCTTATTTCGATGTCTTTAAGAAATTAAGCGTTTGTGACAACAGCTTTCTTAAATGGGGAGCTATCTTAACTATCGCAAATCTTGCTGTTGCGGATTCTGATAAAAAGTTCGATGCAATGTTCGAGGAATTTTACGCTCCTGTAACGGGGCCTGTTATGGTCACCGCTGCCAATATCATAGGAGGCTCGGCAAAAATTGTTTCAGCCAAACCATACATGATGGGAAGAATTATCAAAGAAATTCTCAAGGTTGAAAAAGCAAATTTTGAATTGCATGGCGAGCCGTCACCCGAGTGTCGAAACGTTGCCATAGGACATGCAATAGAGACTTTCGATCAATTTTTCGACAAAATTGAAGATAAAGAGGTCATTATAAAATTTGTGAAAAGGCAACTGAATAATACCCGAAAACAGGTAGTAAAAAAGGCAGAAAAATTTCTTAAAAAACACGTATAAAAGCGAAATATCAGGTTTATATTGAATTTCGTATTCTTTTATGCCAAAGAAAGTTACTTTGTCTTTTTGGCTTTTTTATCCGGTTTCGGCGGTTTTTCCTTTTTGACTTTTACCGGTTTTTCTTTTTTGACTTTCGGCGGTTTCTCTTTCTTGACCTTCTTCTCTTTTGCGACACGAGCTTTCTTCTCACCTGTGAGCATAAACGCAGCGGCAGTAATTATAAGAGCCGCAACTGCCAACACACCCATGAGCGGCCAGACCCAGTCTTGTATCATC